>CALMBI010000170.1 GCA_937860115.1 uncultured Arcobacter sp.
TATTTGGAGGCTATTTTAAATAGTTTTCTAAATAGTGCTTGAAATACGAAATTTTCCTAACTCCATTTTTTTTGTATCGATAATGTGTACAGCACAAGCGATACAAGGATCAAAACTATGAATCACCCTTAATACCTCAAGTGGTTTTGAAGGGTCCGCAAGTTTGAGTCCAATAAGTGCTTCTTCATAAGCTCCTCTTTTTCCATCTTCATCTTTTGGACTTGCATTCCAAGTAGTTGGAACTATCGCTTGGTAGTTGCTTATTTTTCCATTTTGTATCTTGATAAAATGTCCCAAAACTCCCCTTGGTACTTCAAACATTCCTCTTCCAACAGCTTCTTTTGGCAATGTTTCAAAATCATATTTTGTCCACACTTTGTCATCATAGTATTTTATATTTTCAAGCAAATCATTTACAAAATCAAAAATAAACTCGCAACATATCTGAGCTTCAATGGCTCTAGCAGCGTTTCGTCCAATTGTTCCACAAAGGTCAATAAGTTCAAGGTCAAGAACTTCCAAAAAGTTTGCAATATATGGTTTAATAATTTTTGAACCTTTTGCATATCCTATTATCATACGAGCTAATGGACCAACTTCCATAGCCTTTCCATCATATCTTGGCGATTTTATCCAGCTATATTTTCCTTCTGTTTTCAAACTTCCATCATCATTTAAATCTGTATAAAAAACTTCCGTATTTCCCTCATAAGGTTTCATTTTCTTTTCATCTACATACCACGAATGATATGCTTCTTCTGTTATTTTGCTCTCATCAAAATTAGCTACGTTTTCAAAGTCAAAATCATAAATAATCCCATCTTCAAAAACTCTATCACCACTACTAAAGCTATATCCACCAACAGCCATAAAGTTCCCCATAGCCTTTCCATCATTCGATTTCATATCCTCTTTATAAGCCGTGCAAAGCATTTTTATATCTGGGATATAAGCTCTTTGGATAAAATCATTTATATCTTTGATAATTGCTAAAAAATCATTTACCCTAGAAGCTGTTAACATATCCATAATACTTGTAACCCCACCAATTACCATATATTGAGGATGTGGAGTTTTTCCACCAAAAATAGCAATTGCCTTGCTTATCTCCCTTTGGATTCGTAAAGCTTCAAAATAATGTGATAGTTGGAGGAGATTTTCTTCTGGGCTAAATTTATAACTTTTATGTCCCCAATATCCATTTGCAAAAATTCCAAGTTTTCCAGCATTTACAAATTTTACTAACTTTTCTTTTACTGCTTCTAAATGGGAAACAGAGTTTCTATATGGATTATTAGTAAATCGTGATGCAACTTCGCTAGCTTTTGTAGCATCTGCATTTAAAGCACTTGTTACATCAACAAAATCAAAAGAGTGAAGATGATAATAGTGAACTATATGGTCTTGTACAAATAAACTAAGTGAAATTAAATCTCGTATGATTTTTGCATTTTTTGGTATCACAATCTTATAAGCATCTTCAGTTGCTCTTGTTGATGCTCGATAATGTGAGTTTGTACACACACCACAAATCCTTTGAGCTAAAAGTGGAGTATCTCTTGGGTCTTTATCTTTTAAAATTATCTCTAACCCACGAAAAAGTTGCCCACTAGCCCACGCTTCCCTTATGATATTATTTTCATCCACTTCAACTTCAACTCTTAAATGCCCTTCGATTCTAGTGATTGGGTCTATTATAATTTTTTTCATTTTTCGTCTCCAGTTGTCTCTAAAACTCTATTATTTGCATATTTATCAAAAGCGATTTTCCCTTCACCGCAACCAAAACAACCATGCCCAACTTGAACAGGCCAACTAGAACCCTCATTAAATTTTACTAATGAACAGTTCAGATTTGCATACGGCCCTTTACATCCCATCTTAAACAAACACCAACCTTGTTTTGCACCATCATCTCCCCATTCTTGGACAAATTCATCAGCATCATAATGACCTCTTCTTTCACAGTTATCATGAATTTTATGTGAATATGCCCAAAGTGGTCGATTTTTTGCATCAAGTGGTGGAAGTTCTTCAAACATAATGTAATGTAAAAGAGTACCAACGATATTGATAGGATTAGTAGGACATCCTGGAAGATTGATGATATCATCTCTTCCTAGTGCTTCTGCAACACCAACCGCACCTGTTGGATTGATTCCAGCAGCAACTATTCCACCATCATAAGCACAACTTCCTACACTTATAACAATGGCAGCTTCTTTGGCACATTTTTGTAAAAGGGCGAGTCCCGTTTCCCCTTTTGGACCAATTCGTAAAAACTTCCCATCAAGACCAAGTGGGACTGCACCTTCAACAAGTAAAACAAATTTTCCACTATTTTCTTTTATTGTTTCTTCCAATACACTTTCACTTTCATCTCCAGCTGCTGCCATAAGTAACTCATGATAATCTAGTGAAACAAAATCCAAAATCAAATCCTCAACAGTTGGATGAGATGATTTTATAAAACTTTCACTATTTCCTGTACAATCAGAGAGTTCAAGCCAAATAATTGGGATTTTATTAAGATTTTTCACTGCCTTTTGAAGAGTTGATTCATACTGTGGATGGAGTCGCAGACTTGCTGTCATCATTGAAATCCATTTATTGTACTCATTTTTAAGCTCAAAACTCTCCATCGCTGCATCTAAATTTGAAATATCTATTTGATTTGTTGCATGGAGTTGATTGTATTTTTGCAGTCTTTT
>CALMBI010000171.1 GCA_937860115.1 uncultured Arcobacter sp.
GAAAAATTCTAACAAAACAATAGTGCTGATATATAGTCTTATAACTATCCTACTATGGCGTTGTAAAATCTTGAAATACGATGTATTCCTGTAATTTTACACCTTATATTAGAATACTTCTAAAACTACTTTTTTAGAGATTTATTAGGTGGGAGTACTTATAATTCTATTAAGTTTACTTTATATAAAAATATTGGAGCATACTATGAGAGAAGCTATTAGTTTATTTGTGACATTTGTTCTTATTGCTATTATCTATGAATTGACCAAACCCAAAAACGACTATCAATCAACAAATCATCATATAGATAAAGAGGAAGATTAATTTGATTTAATGGTGCAATTTATTTGCTACTTCAAAAAGAAATTGGGCACTCCCTTCATAGAGTAGATCATATTTAAGTTGGTTTCCAACACTCTCATAATTTGGAAAACCTCTTAAGATAAGAGTTTTATCGAGTTTGTGAGTGATTCGTTCCCCATGAAAATTTGAGATAAGAATATCAGCATCTTTCATAAGATCCTCAACATCACTCATATCACCAACTATTACATTTTAAAAAAAACTATTTTCATTTTCTACAATTTTGTTAGGTATCACAACAGCGGTGATATTTGCCCCAACTTCATTTAAAATATTCCCAATACTCAAAGCTTGGTCATATTCTAGTGCAATAACTATTTTTTTCCCACCAAGTAAAAAGTGAGTATCCAAAAGTGCATCTTGAAGTCGTTTTCTCCATCTTTGTACCCTTTGATGTGGCGTTTTTATACCTTGAAATTCTAAAAGAGATTTGTAAAATTGATCACTTTGAAGGAGTCCGCCAACCGATTCAAAGTGAAGATGTTTCATAGCTTCATTTTTCTCTTTGAGTTTCTCTCCAGCTTTTTTAACACTCTGTCCAATAGTGATAACTACAGCAGAATCTCCAAGCTCTTTTATCTCATTTATAGTTATCCCACCACTACTTAAAGCTCCTTGTTTTATTCCTAGATGTCCATCAAGTGATTCACTCAAATCTGGCAATGCCAAAACTTCATCAAAGCCTAATAGTTCAAGTTGCTCTTTGAGTTTTTCAGTTTCTAGTGGTGTGAAATTGACATTTGGGATAAGAACAGCTTTTGCTGGGTTTATCTGTAACTTTTGCTCCACAAGTTGTTCAATGATAGCTTCAATAGATTTAGCCCAACCACTTTCAAGTCCCCCTTCAAAATCGGGGGTATGCACATACACCATCTTTTGAACATCTCGAAGCAAATAAGTTGCCCCCTTGATATCATCCCCTTTTGTTTCGGTAAGTCCAGTTGTAAAAAGCCCAACAAGATCAGGTTTTACTTTTAGCGTAATATTTTTAATAGCTTCAGAGATACTATAATCTCCCCCATCAATAACTGCTGTGATGTCATTAACTGCTGTTGTTTGAATAGCTATTGGGTCATTGAAATGTCTTGTAAAAAAAACTTTTGAAAAACTTGCACATCCAATTGCTCCATGCATCAAAGGCATAGTATTTTTAATCCCCAGAAAACAAAGTAAAGCCCCCATCGGCTGAGAGAGTTTCAAAGGGTTGATTTGGAGTGGTTTTGTTTCCATTTGTTGTTCCTATTTTATGATATAAAAAAGTGTTTTAAAGAATAAACTTACTTTTCAAATATACTTTTCGCATATTCTAGTGTCAGTGTATATCTCTCTATCGTTTCATCATCTGGCAATTCATACTGCAAAGGAAGCATCGCTTTTTCTATAATACTTCTTAGTCCTCTAACTCCAACACCTTTTTCTTTTGCAAGATTTGCGATATATTCTACAACTTCATTTTCAAACGCTAGCTCTATCCCATCAAGTTCAAAAAGTGCTTGGTACTGTTTGATAATCGCATTTTTAGGCTCTGTTAAAACTTTTATCAGATCTTCGATACTCAGTTCATTGAGTGATGCAACCACAGGAATACGACCTATAAATTCAGGAATCAAACCAAAATTCATCAAATCTTTTGACTCTATCTCTTTTGTTGGTTTTTCTTCCTCTTTATGTGCTTTTAAAAATCCCATCTTTTTAGGCTTAAATTTTTTGCTTTTTTCATCATCACCACTAAGCCCAACAAATGCACCACCACAAATAAACAAAATATGAGTTGTATCAAGTAGTACAGTTTCAGTTAAAGCATTTTTCTTTGCACCCTTGAGTGGAACATATACTTCAGCACCCTCTAAAATCTTTAGAAGTCCTTGTTGAACTCCTTCTCCACTCACATCTCGCCCACTTGAAGCTGTTTCACTTTTATTGGCAAGTTTATCTATCTCATCGATATACACTATCCCTTTTTGAGCTCTCTCCACATCAAAATCAGCTGCCACCAAAAGCCGTGAAAGAATAGATTCTACATCTTCCCCTACATATCCAGCTTCTGTTAAACTTGTTGCATCAGCTATTGCAAATGGAACATTCATAATACGAGCTAGACTTTTTGCTAGAAGTGTTTTCCCACTTCCTGTTGGACCAATAAGCATTATATTTGATTTTTCTATCTCGACATTTTTGTAACTTGGCTTGTCTATTCTTTTATAGTGATTGTAAAGTGCGACAGATAAGACTTTTTTGGCATCATCTTGACCTATTACATACTTATCAAGATGTGATTTTATTTTGGTAGGGGTTAGGATCCCTTTTTTAAACTCTGATTCCTCTTTTTTGAGTCGTGACTTATCTAAAATATGAAAACAACTATCGACACATTCATTGCAAATATGAGATTTTTCGGCACTAAATATTTTTTCAACTTGACTCTCTTTTTTTCCACAAAAATCACAAATAAGCTGTTCCATCTTTTATCCTCATATGGTTATCCAATAAGGTATTCAAAAAGTGTTCCTTGTGAT
>CALMBI010000172.1 GCA_937860115.1 uncultured Arcobacter sp.
GAGTTAGCTAAATTATAAATGTATCTACCGATATAAGACTTTTTAAAATACATTATTATAAGAATTATTTATTTTAACTTATAAAAAAATTCTATGATAAAAGAGATGTTCTAGCCTTTAAAATTGAGCTGTAAGATCTTTTTTTATTTGGAGGTAAACAATGAAAAATCTAACAAAAAGCTTTTTGGTATTGGTATCAAGTTTAGTACTTACGGCGAATCTATACGGAGAAGATCTCAAACAACATAAAGTTGTGATTCAAGTAAGTAGTGATGATAAAGCAACTAGAACACTAGCGCTCAATAACGCTGCAAATCTACAAGAACTTTATGGTATCGATAATATAACTGTAGAGATCGTGGCATATGGTGCTGGACTTGGGATACTTACAGCTGACTATGAAGATGCCACTAGAGTAAAAAGTCTTGCAATGCAAAATATAACTTTTAGTGCATGTGGAAACACAATGAAGAAGATCGCCAAAAAATCAGGAAAAGAGCCTGTTTTAACAGAAGGTGTACAAGTGGTCAAAGCTGGTGTTGGTCAAATTATCGAACTTCAAGAACAAGGTTACTCTTATATAAGACCTTAAAAAATAGATAGTATATACTCTTCTTATGTATATACTATTACTCTTTATATCTTTTTATCCTATCACTACATTCCTGTTGTACTTTTTTATAAAGCACTATCAAACCCCTTTATTAAAGGGATTTGCAATATTTTGAAAAACATTACAAAGGAGAAGCTTGAAGCATATTTGAGAATTTTATGAAAATTGATTAATTTTTAGAGGTTCCCATAATATAACAGATATTATGAATCCAAAAAGACAATTTTTAGAAGAACTTTCTTCAACAAAAAAACCTGTAGCAATTTTGGGACAAATCAAAAACTACCAACTATTAAGAGAATTTTATGGTGAAGAGTTTATTAACCATATAGAAGATTACGTGCAAAAAAATCTCCTTAGCCTTCTTCCACCTGAAAGTAAAATAGATAAACTCTATAGATTAGATAATGGGATCTTCGCTCTACTCAAAGAGGCGTCATCAGATGCAACTCCAGAAGCGATAGAATTATGTCTTAAAAAATTTATTAGTAATATCGAAGAACACCCTTTGACTATTAATGATCAGAAAGTTGATCTTGATTTTTATTTTACATTTACAACTTACAATCAAGATGCCTTTGAAAATCTTAGTATGGGACTCGATATAGCTTACAATCACAAAATCGATGTAGTTTTTGCTAATGACTTAGCCACAAAACAAAAACAACAAGCAAAAAGCAATCTACAAATCGTTGAGATGTTAAAAGATGCTATGGCAAAATATGGATCTGCTAAAATAGTTTCATTTTTTCAACCTGTTATGAACAATAGAACAAATCAAATAGATAAATATGAATCTTTAGTAAGACTTATCAAACAAGATGGTTCTATTATATCTCCATATTTTTTTATAGATATTGCAAAAAAAACTGGGTATTACACAGATTTAACAAAAGTTATTTTGCATAATTCCTTTTTGGTACTTCATGATACACAAAGAGAGATCACAATAAATCTATCAACTATTGATATTGAAAATCTTGAAATTAGAAATCTTCTTTTAGAATATATCACTACACCTGCGTATTATGGAAGAATTGTTTTTGAACTTTTAGAAGATGAAGTTGCAAGAAATTTTAATGTTGTAAAAGATTTCATCTCATTTTCAAAAGCTATTGGTGGTGTAAAAATAGCAATTGATGATTTTGGTAGTGGTTATTCTAATTTTGAAAGACTACTTGATTTCCAACCTGATATTTTAAAAATTGATGCTTCATTAATCAAAAACATACTCAATGACTCATTTTCAAAACATGTTGTTGAAGCGATAGTTTTGTTTGCAAAAAACAAAATATCCAAACTGTTGCTGAATTTATAGCTGATAAAGATATTTTAGAAGAAGTAAAAAAATTAGATATAGATTACTCACAAGGTTTTTATATCGGTAAACCAGAACCCCTTGCGATCCATGAAACGAATTTTCCTTATAATGATTCGTTAAATATATAAAAAATAGTTTTTTTAAAATCAAAACTTATAACAAAAAAAGCCTAGGGATTTTTCCCTAGGCTTTTGGTTTGTGACAAGAAGTAGATTATTCTACTTCAGCATCAATTACATCATCATCTTTTTTCTTAGATGAAGTAGCCCCTGCATCAGCTCCACCTTGCTCTTTAGCATACATAGCTTCTGCTAATTTATGACTTTTTTCAGTTAATGTTTTTACTTTAGCATCAAGTTCATCTTTTGAAATAGCATCATTTTTGAGTGCTTCTTCAACATCAGCAGCTGCATCAATGATAGCTTTTTCCTCATCTTCACTTACTACACCTTTATTCTCTTCTAAAGCTTTTTTAGTTTGGTGTAGTAATGCTTCAGCTTGGTTTTTAGATTCAACTAATTCTTTTCTTTTTTGATCAGCTTCTTTGTTTGCTTCTGCTTCATTTACCATTTTTGCAATCTCATCATCAGATAATCCAGATGAACCAGAGATTGTGATTTTATTCTCTTTTCCAGTTCCTTTATCTTTTGCAGATACATTTAATACACCATTTGCATCAATATCAAATGTTACTTCGATTTGTGGTACACCTCTTGGTGCTGGAGCGATATCACCAAGTTCGAATTGTCCTAAAGATTTATTATCTTTTGCAAATTCTCTTTCACCTTGAGCAACAAGAATACTTACTGCTGGTTGATTATCCGCTGCTGTACTAAATACTTGCGATTTTTTAACAGGAATTGTTGTCCCTTTTTCGATTAATTTAGTCATAACTCCACCCATAGTTTCGATTCCTAAAGAAAGTGGTGTAACATCAAGTAAAAGAACATCTTTAACATCACCTCTAAGAACTCCACCTTGAATTGCAGCTCCTGCAGCTACAACTTCGTCTGGATTTACAGAGTTGTTAAGCTCTTTTCCAAAATATTCTTTTACAACTTGTTGAGCTTTAGGAATTCTTGTAGATCCCCCAACCATGATAACTTCTTTAATCTCACCTTTATCAAGCCCAGCATCTTTTAAAGCTGTTTTGATATGAGATAGAGTTTCAGAGATCAGATCATCTGTCATTGATTCAAATTTTGCACGACTAAGTGATTTTACTAAGTGTTTTGGTCCAGTTGCATCTGCTGTGATAAATGGAAGGTTTATCTCAGTTTCATTTGTTGAACTTAACTCTTTTTTTGCTTTTTCAGCTTCATCTTTTAGTCTTTGCATTGCCATTTTGTCATTTTTAAGATCGATTCCAGTGTCAGATTTGAAATCATTTACAAGCATATCGATGATTCTATTATCAAAATCATCTCCACCTAAAAATGCATTTCCATCTGTTGAAAGAACTTCAAATGTACCATCACCAATTTCAAGAACTGTAACGTCAAATGTTCCTCCCCCTAAATCGTATACTAAAACTTTCTCTTCCCCTTTTTTCTCTAAACCATAAGCAAGTGAAGCTGCTGTTGGCTCATTGATAATTCTTAGAACATTAAGTCCTGCAATTGTTCCAGCTTCTTGCGTTGCTTTTCTTTGTGCATCATTGAAGTATGCAGGAACAGTGATAACTGCATCTGTAACACTTTGTCCAAGATATGTTTCTGCATCTGCTTTTAATTTACTTAAAATTTTTGCAGAGATCTCTTGTGGAGTATATACTTTTCCAGCTATTTCAACAGCTGCTGCTCCATTTCTATTTACGATTTTGTATCCAACTTTACTCATAGCATCTTTTGCAT
Source organism: uncultured Arcobacter sp. (assembly GCA_937860115.1). GTDB lineage: Bacteria > Campylobacterota > Campylobacteria > Campylobacterales > Arcobacteraceae > CAIJNA01. The sequence continues at coordinate 3,788 of CALMBI010000172.1, forward strand.
GTTTTTCATCCATCATAAGACCCATAATTCTTTTGATTGAATAAATTGTTTTTTCTGGATTTGTTATCGCTTGTCTTTTTGCAGGATCCCCTACTAAAACTTCCCCTTTATCTGTAAATGCTACAACTGATGGAGTTGTATTTTTCCCCTCTTTATTAACGATGATTTTCGCTTCACCACCTTCATATACCGCTACACAGCTATTTGTTGTTCCTAAATCTATTCCTATAACTTTTGACATTTTATATCCTTTTTTATTTTTATTTTAACTCTTAATTTTTAACTTATTCGATAGTTTATTGAGATTTCGCTCAAGGTATTTTCTTTAAACAAAGTAGTTTTATTTTTAGAAGAGTTCAAGGCGGATAAGAAATCTAAAGTAGGAGCTTACATACAGTAAGTGATTATTTTAGATTTTGCAATCCAACGAAGAAATCTTCAAAAAGAAATCTACTTTTGGCAGATTGAAACCATTGCTGGTCTTAAAAGACGGTCTTTTAACTTATACCCTTTTTGAAGTACTTGCACAATCGCACCATGCTCATGCTCATCACTATTTACTTGCATTACAGCATTATGATGTTCTGGGTCAAACTCATCAGAATCAACTGCTACAACATGATTTTTTTCAAAAGAGTTAATTAAATTTTTAAGTGTCAATTCAATCCCCTCTTTTAATTTTGGCAACAACTCTTCAGCTGGTGCATCCATATTTGCTGATTGTAAAGCCATCTCTAAAGTATCAATCGTACTTAATAGATCTTTTGCAAATTTTTCACTTGCATAATCTATCGCTTGATATTTTTCTCTTTCTAGTCTTTTCTTAATATTTTCAAAATCTGCATGTGTTCTTAAAAATTTATCTTCAGCTTCTTTGGCCCTATTTTGGGCATCTAGAACTTTCCCTTCCATATGAAGTTTATATTCTTCTTCCAGCGAAGCAAATTTTTCTTCGATCTCCACATTTTGATCTTCTATACTTGATTCAACAATCTCTTGCTCTACTATCTCTTCGTTTAATTTTTCTTCTTTCAAATGATCCCCCTATAAAAATAATCATAATCTTTGCTTAGTTCACCAACTACCAAAATCTTCACTGTATCTGTTCCAATTCTTGTTCGGTGACATATTCCCATAAAACCAGAAGGAAGTAAGTTTTCAAAATAAACTCCCTCTTTAATGTTGTGCATCACATTTCCATGCATAAACCTACTAATAACATCTTCATTCAAATCATACTTCACTGCAAATCTTAAAAAATATTTGATATTAATCATACCAAATTCACTTTTTTGTAAATATCTATTAAGTTCATCGTAGAGTTGTGTTGCTCCAACTTGTTTTGCTACATCTAGTATATCATCTGCTTCTAGATCTATCATGTCATTTAAAAATCTATAAAGTGCTGAAGTGTATTTCACCGTAATAACAAATGAACTAAACTCTAAAATCATGTAAGAGTTTTCTATATTTAATACTCTTTGGAGTTTTTTTGATTGTTGTTGTAAGATAAAAACAGTAAGCCCCATATTGTGTGTTAATGTTTTTAAATTATCATAATCAACGCTCAAAAGTTCAAAATTAAGTTTCTCTTTCCAATATGCTTTTAAAGCTTCAACAGTTGGTGTTCGACCACTACTTATATGCTCTTGTTCTAAGTATCCCTCATCACCAAGTTTTTTAAAATAACCTCTAATAGTTGCAGGAGAAAATGATAAATCATACATAGATTTGAGCTGATTTGAACCAATTGGCTCTAGGTTTTCTATGTAAGCTCTAATGATCGAATGTAATAAAAACTCTTTTTTATCTATCATCTTTTTACCGCTTCAAATTAATTGGCACTCTAATTCCACAAGTGCTAAGCAATTGTACCAAATGAAATTTGATTTGTCAAGAGCTTTTCAGTATTTTTAGCACTCTTTTCATTAAAGTGCTAAATATTATCTCAAAAAGTATCAATTATTTATTTCAAAACACCATCATTTAGGGATTTTTTGTTGTATAATTCGCAAAATTAACAAAGGGTAATCTTGCAAAATAGTTCACATTTTGAGCGTCATATCTATCTATATCTTATCATTTCAATGATAGTTTGGGGTATTTCATGGCCATCATCAAAAATTTTAACCGAGTATAGTGATCCATACACCCTTATGTTTTTGAAATTTTTTGTCAGTCTTTTTGCACTAGTGCCAATGATCTATTTTTTAAAAATTAAAGAGTTTATCTCTGTTCATATTATCAAACCACTTATTTTTGCTACCCTATTTATTATTTTGTACAATCTTTTTTTCTTTTATGGACTTCAAAATGGTTTTGCTGGTATTGGAGGTATTATCGTCACAGGATCAAATCCAATTTTTACATTTTTAATCGTATCTCTTATAGATAACATACAAATAGATAAATACAAAAAAATTGCTCTTGTTTTAGGATTTATTGGAACCGCACTTACATTAAATATCACATCATTTAGTACGCATGAAATTTTTAATAGTGGAAATATTATGTTTTTATTAGCATCACTTTCATGGTCACTAGTAACAATATTTAGTACACAAGCAAAACAATATCTCAACTCTTTTATTTTTACGCTCTATCTTTACTTTTTATCATCATTAATCACCTATATCTTTTTTATAGATAATGATTCATTATTGGCTTTATTTTCATTTGATTATATCTTTTGGATCAATCTTTTATTTGTAACCATTATCACAACAGGACTTGCTACAACTTTTTATTTTAAAGCTTCAAATATACTTGGAGCTGGAAATACATCTTCTTTTATGTTTTTAGTACCAGTAGTTGCTGTTGTTTCATCATTGATTATTTTAGAAGAAACACCTACATTGAATGTCTATTTTGGTGGAGTATTACTCATATTTTCCGTATGGCTTATAAATAAAAAAATTAACTAATAAGTTGTAAACTATACCCTTGACCATAGATATTTTGGATAACATCATAAGGAAGTTTTTGGCGAAGTCGTTTAATGATTGATTTGAGACTATCTTGAGAAAAATCTCTATCTTCACTTTCCACCACAATAAGATTGTATAGATCAAATTGAGAAAATATTTTTTGTGGATAGTTCACAATTGTATTTAAAATAATCGTTTCATTGTGGGAGAGTTTTATAGGTCTCTCTTGATATACAAGTTCTTTTAAAAACCTATTCCAATAAAGATCGTGACTAAAATAAAAAAGATTCTCTTGATCATTATCTATCAAGTCACCAATCACATCATATAATACATTAATGAGCTGATCAGAGATAAAAGGTTTAGGGAGAAATTTTGAGATACCTAGATTAATAAATTCTATAAGATTATCTTTTTCGCCAAAAGCTGAAGTAACTATGATTTTTTGATCTTTATTTTGAGTCATGATATTTTTTACTACAGATAATCCATCAAGGTTTGGCATCCTAAGATCAGTCACTACAATATCATAATATGTTTTTGTTTCATAATAATATGTTTCATACTGCTTAATCCCTTTTTGTCCATCATCAGCTATATCTACTCTTTTAAAAAAAGAATCAAATAAAGCTTTTGTTTTTGTTTGCAATTTTTGATCATCCTCTATATATAAAATCGTAAGTTTTGATGAAGCTTTTTGAAGTTTTGCTAATCTTTGCATTATACTGATTTAATATCCAATCTAAAACAAGCTCCATGCTCGTCATTTGAAACACTTATATCACTATTGTGGTGCTCATTTAAAATCTTTTTCGACATATAAAGACCAAGACCTGTACCTAATCCAGAACCTTTTGTAGTAAAATAAGCTGAAAAAACTTTATCAAGAATATCTTTTGGGATCCCTCCACCATTATCACAGAATAATACTTCGACACCATTGTCGATATTAGTTGTTTTGATTTTGATTTTTCTATCGGCGATTTTTAATTGTTCAAAATGTTCGTGTGCATTACTAAAAAGATTCAAAAAGATATGGATCATTTCACCTTCAAAACAATCGATCTCATTTGTTACATTACATTGCATATCTACACTTAATCCCAGCACTAGAAAGAGAACCTTTTACAATATTGTATGCTTTAGTAATTGGTGCATCAATCAAAGTATGTACTTTGGTTGTTTGTGGCTTATAAAAATTTCTAAAATCATCTATAGTGTGAGTAAGTGACTGGGTGTAGTTTTCTATATCAACTAATTGACCATCAATATAATCTATAAACTGATCATCAAATTGCTTATTTTCTTCATTTTTTTTGAAAAACATTTTCATTCTAAGTTCTATAACAGAAGCTGATATAGAAGCCAAAGGTTGTCTCCATTGGTGTGCTATCATAGAGATCATTTCACCCATTTGAGCTTGTTTTGATTGGATAAAAAGCATATCTTCTTTATCTAAAAGTTCAGCTGTTTTTTTCTGTACCATATTTTCAAGATTAGCATTTAATATAGCCATCTCATGTTCAATATGTTTTCGTTGATTGATATTTTTCCATATCATAAAAAATATTTCACTACCCATATGAGTAGTTTTTATAATACTTATCTCGATCCATTTTTCCTGATTTGTAATATCTACAAAAACCAAATCAAAAGTGACATTTCCAAACTCTTTTGCATGAGCAAACATTCGATCTGCTTTTGTTAATGAAAATTCACCATCAGGTTGATAAACTGGAGATAGTTTAAGAGGATGAATATGTAAAAATTTTTGTTTTTTTTCATATCCAAAAAGATCTAATAGCGATTTATTACAATCTACTATTTTATAATTTTTTATGATCGATATACCATCTAGGCTACACGTAAAAATTTTTTCATATGGACTTTTCCAAAAAAAACGAAAAAGCCAACTTAACAACACAATAACAGCTACATAAATAAAAATATCCATATAGTAATATTATCTAAAGAATATTACAAGAGGATAAAAAAAGATTATAATTAAATGGAAATTGTAAAAGAAGCCCCTTTGCCATACCCTGTCTCTACATTTTGTACGCTGATTGTTGCGTCAATTTTTTCTAATATTCTTTTTGACATATGAAGCCCTATTCCACTTCCCTCATCACATTTTGTTGTAAAGTGTTGTAAAAATACTTTAGATAATAATTCCTCATTTATACCACCTGCGTTATCAGTAATTGTAAGAAAAATTTTCATATCCTTTTTTTTCCGCACTTATACTGATTTTTTTAGGATCAATATTATTACTTATAAAAGCATCTTTGGAGTTATTAATAAGATTGATTAAAACATGTACAAATTCATTTTTATAGCATTGGATCACTAATTCCCCACCACTTGCAATCTCTATCTCAAGTTCCTCTTTTTTAATCGCTTGTTTCATGATAGTTTTTACTAAATAAACCATCTCTTCAATACTCACTATATCTTTGACTGTTGTTGGTTTAAAAAAACTTCTAAAACTTGCTAAAGTGTCCTGTAGATGTTTTGTTTGGTTCTCTATCTCATTATTGATTTCAAAAATCTCCTCTTTTGGAATCTCACCATTCATCTCTAACTTAAAATTCATACTTTGTGCTAAGAGTGAAATTGAGGTCAGTGGCTGTTTCCATTGATGTGCTACAGAATCCATCATTTCACCCATTTGTGCAAGTTTGACTTGTTCAATTTTATTTTGAAAATCTAGTTTCTTATAGTTGATTCTTTTTACTTGAGAATAGATAGTTTTAAAAAAATTATGACTTGTCACTGGTTTGAGTAAAAAGCAACTAATACCTAATTCAATAAGCTCCATAAGTCTATTTGAATCATTATAAGCAGAAGTTACCGCAATAGACTGATCTTCATCAAGCTCTTTAATATGTTTAATAAAATATCTTCCATCTTTTTTTGGCATTTTGATATCTGTAATAACTAAATCATATTTATGAACTTCAAATTTATTGATAGCTTCTTCACCATCCTGTGCAGTTTCAACAGATTTAAATATACTTCGTAAAAGTTCAGTTGTTTTTTCTCTGATACTTTGATCATCTTCAGCATATAATACTGTAAGATCTTTTGATAACATCATAATCTCTTTTACTTCATTCATATTGCTCATTTCATTACCTTTTTATTATTTTTAACATTATACACCACAAAAGTAGCAAAAAGTGTCATCATTTTTTATTTAATTTATATCGAAATCGAAAGATAAAAACTAAGTTCAAATGTTTGATCATCTGACAAAAAATGATTTTTTTTATAGATCGAAAATGCTGGTTTTGTAGTGGTTTCATACCCACTTGCTGGAAGCCATTCATGATATACCCAGTGGATAAATCGAAACACATCTCCATACTCACCAACAATATCAAATTTAGCATATATTCCATCTGAAATAGTAAACTTTGGAAACAAACTATGTGTTTTTATCTTTTCGCTTGTTACAACACATGCAATATATTGACAAGATTCATGTGGAGTGATAGCTGGATTATCATGATATAAAGCGATTTGTTGATACTCTTTAAAATCATTTCCTAAGATCCAAGTATAGAGTTTTTGCCAAACTTTTTTCACATTTTTATTATACCCTTGATTTCTTATATAGTAACTCTCCATCTTTGGCATCTTAACAATAGTTGGCTCTATATGTGTAAAATCAACTTCCCTATCACTTATTTGTTTAAAACTATCCATAATCGCTGCAGAATAGAGTTTATACCCACCATTTCTCCACTCTTTTGGTGTCATTTGAAATCTTTGCTTAAATACTTTTAAAAAAGATGTTTGAGAACTATATCCACACATATTTGCAATATTTGAAATAGTTGATAGCTTATTTGTAAGCAACAAATTAGAAGCTTTTTGAAGACGGATAGATTTAATACTCTCATAAATATTTTTTCCAAATGCTTCTTTAAACACTCGATGCATATAAAATTTACTTATCCCTAAATCATAACTAAGTCCTTCAATATCAATATCAATATCGATATGAGTGTAGATATAAAACATAATGTCATTAGCTATTTTGGTTCTTCTATCAAGTGTGTCTTTTTTCATAAAAGCAATAATATCAGAAAATTATAAAAATAATAGATTTATTTTTAATCACTATACAATTAAAAAATAAGCACTAATGAATAATAAAAAAAGCACAAATTATGAAGAATAATTTTTTATTTTCCTCTATTATGTCATCACAAAAACTTATAAAGGAGTTGAATTATGAAAAAAATTAAAAAAGTTTTAATTGCAAATAGAGGTGAGATTGCTCTTAGAATCGTACGAGCTTGTAAAGAGCTTGAAATCACAAGTGTAACTATCTTTTCAGAAGTGGATACGGAGGGTGTGTGGATAAAAAAATCTGATGAGTGTTATCCAATTATGGGTGATCCAATGCAAGCATACTTAAACTATGAAACTATTATTTTATTAGCAAAAAAAGCTTCTTGTGATGCTATCCATCCAGGGTATGGATTTTTAAGTGAAAGTGCTGAGTTCGCGCAAGCTTGTGCTGATAATGGAATCATTTTCATAGGTCCAAAACCAGAGCATATTGCACTTTTTGGAGATAAAATGGCTTCTAAAGTAGCTATGAAAGCAGTTGGAGTCCCTGTACTTGAAGGTACAGATGAGCCAGTTTCAAGTAAAGCTGAAGGTGCAAAAATAGCAAAACAAATCGGTTTTCCTGTAATCATCAAAGCTGCATTTGGTGGTGGTGGACGAGGTATGAGAATCGTTCGAAAAGAATCTGAATTTGATTCATTATTTGAAAGTGCAACGAATGAAGCTATCAAATATTTTGGAAAAGGTGAATGTTTTATCGAAAAATATGTTGAAAATCCAAGACATATAGAGATTCAAATCGTAGCTGATAAATATGGAAATGTTGTACATTTAGGAGAGAGAGATTGTTCTATCCAAAGAAGACACCAAAAAGTTATTGAGATTGCTCCAAGTCCTAGATTAAATCCAGAAACAAGAAAAGAGCTTTTTAGAATTTCAACAAAAGCGATGTTCAAACTTGGATATGAAAGTGTTGGAACTGTTGAATTTTTAGTTGACCAAAATGATAATATCTTCTTTATTGAGATGAATACAAGGGTTCAAGTTGAGCATCCTGTAACTGAAATTATTAGTGGTGTTGATATTATCCAAAGGATGATTGAGATCGCTGAAGGGGATAAACTCAAATTCTTACAAGAAGAGATCGCTTTTAGAGGATATGCTATTGAGTTTAGAATCAATGCAGAAAATCCACAAAAGAACTTTATGCCATCAGTTGGAACAATTACAAACTATTTAACTCCAGGTGGTCCAGGGGTGCGACTTGATACAAGTGCTTATGCTGGATATAAGATCCCAGCAAACTATGATAGTATGGTTGGAAAACTAATCGTTTGGGCACTTGACTGGGAAGGAGCTGTGAAAAAAGCAAAAAGAGCATTGGATGAGTTTTATATCGATGGATTCCCTACAAATATCTCACTTCATAGAGAGATCGTTAGAGATGAAGATTTTAAAAATGGGTATTTAACAACACAATATTTAGATAAAAAAATGGAACAATTTAACTTAAATAGTGAAAAAACTATCCAAGCTGAAGAGGAAAAAATGTCAAAAATTATGAAATTTATCGAAAAGATAAAAGCTCATAAAATCATAGCTAGAAACTAAAACTTTAGATAGATGAGCAACCCTCATCTATCTTTTTATATATAATTTACTCAGTACAAATATCATACTATCAATAGATCCCATATGTGCAGTTTCATCTGATGTATGATACCCAATTGTTGGAATCTGCATAGTTGTCCCTTGAATTTCCCCTTTTGTAGCATTGATAATTCGTCCAAGTTCAGTTGTTCCAACAGAATATTTTTTGATCCCAAGTGCTTCTTTTTTTGCTTTTATATACAAATCTTTATATTGAAATCGAATCTTATTTTGTTTTACTATTTTTTTTATTTTTGCTTTGAGTGGTGACCTAAATACACCATTTGAATCCCTATTTCTAAGAACTAAATCGATATCCAAAATCTCCTCTAATGACTCATAAGGACTTGTATCAAGTACCAAAAGTTTATTAGTCGTGATATCAAATCGCCTAAACCACTCTAATAAAAACCGCCAACTTTTTCCAGCCTCTTCACTTGCTGTAAAAAATGCAGTTCCTTGATAGCCTAAATGATATAAATAGATCACGATTGCAATCGTTAAAACATTATCAAGTTGACCTGAAACAAGTTTTTCATTGATAGATAATTTATCCATAAAAGCCACAGGTGTTCCAGGGTAGAGATTTTCTAAACCTTCAACCGTAAAAATAATATTGTTTCGTCTTTGACACAAAAATGCATCTTTAATAACACCCATTCCAAGATAACTTCCATTCCATGGTTCATACGCTTGCACTTTTTGTTCTAAGAATCGCTCACTAAGACTACTTAAGAGTTGTTCTTGATTTGAATTCCCTGTAAGATCTGCTCTATTTTTTGCTATAAATGCTGCATATTGAAATTCGTTTCTACCTGTACAAATAAGTCCATGACGATCAGCATGAGCAGAGATGTAGCCAGATTCTGGGTCATTTCCACTAGCAACTAAAACACCATCAAAATACTCTACTTTTACACCAATCTCTTCTAGTTCTCGTTTTACATACATAAAAAAATTATGCTCAGCCCCAACCACACTTGGAGTTCGTATCAATTGTTTTAAAATATCATAAAAATAATCCATTCAAGCCCCCTATTTTAAGCACCTATTTTATCTTTTTTAATTTTTTTACGTTTTATAGTTGTAATCTCTTTTGGTGTTACATTTGAAACTATATATTCCATTACTTTTTTTGCGATATTAATATTGGTAGCTTTTTCTATCCCCTCTAATCCAGGAGATGAGTTCACTTCCATTACAAGCGGACCACGTTTAGATTGGATCATATCAACACCACAAACCCCAAGTCCCATAGCTTTTGCTGCTTTAAGTGCTGTTTTTTTCTCTTGTTTTGTAAGTTTATAGAGTGTTGCACTTCCCCCTTGATGAAGATTTGATCTAAAATCCCCCTCTGCCCCTTGTCTTTTCATAGCGCCAACCACTTCACCACCAACAACAAAAGCCCTAATATCAGCTCCACCAGCTTCTTCTATATACTCTTGTACCAAAAGATTCACTTCCATCCCATAAAACGCATCAAGTACAGATTTTGCAGCTTTTTCACTCTCTACTAAAACAACACCAACACCTTGAGTACCCTCTAAGATTTTAAGAACCAATGGTGCTCCTCCACTAAGTGCTATTACATCTTTTGCGCTTGAGAGGTTTGAAGCAAAAACTGTTTTTGGCATATCAACACCATTTTTAGATAAAACTTGCAATGATCTAAGTTTATCTCTACTTCTTGCAATTGCAAGATTTCCAGATGTGCTAAACACATCCATCATCTCAAAATGGCGTACCATTGCCGTTCCATAAAAAGTTCTACTTGCTCCAATTCTAGGGATTATCGCATCTGGTGTTGGAAGCACTTTTCCATTGTAATTAACGACAAGTTCATTTTTCATAATCTCTATAGTACATTTTAAATAGTCGATAACTTCAACTTCCCACCCTTTATTTTTTGCTTCCTCTACTAATCTTTGCGTTGAATATAGATTTTTATTTCTTGATAGTATATAAATTCTCATTGGGGTTAGATAATCCTTGTTTTTATTTTTTTGACATTATAGAATAGTTTTGTTGTGGAAGAGTTACAAAAAAGGTATACCAAAGGAAAGAAAGAACTACTGCTAGTTATTTCTTTCATTTGGTATTAGTTTTTTATAAGAATATCTAGTTTTATTGGTGTTGCTATTTTTTTTGTATTTGGCTCAAACACCATATCTACTTTAGCTTCCAATCCATCGATATTAATATCATATTTACAAGAGATATATCTTTTTGAATTATTGAGATCAAAATATGTAAGATTATCTTTTATCTCTAGAATTTTTCTATCATTTGTTTTATCGATATATTGTTCTATAACATAATCGACTTGCTTTTGATTTGTAATATTTAAATCTTTAATAATCGATAAGAGACTATTTCTATCTATATAAGAATTAAAATAATCATCAGTTTTTGATCCAAGATTCTTATCGAGTTTATATGTTTGTTTTGTATAAGATTCAAGTTCCAATACAACTTCTACGTTACCATAAGAAAATGGAATAGTTGGTGGCATATCATCTAAAAGAGCACTATCTTTATCTTTAAAGAGATTTAAGATCTCTCGATTAATATCTTTAATACTTATCTCTAGTTGCTTTATATTTACATTTTTTGTAGAGATTTGTAAAAACTGATCAGTGATCTCTAAATTTTTTACAATCAATAATGAAATCGCTAAAATAAAAAGGATAGTTGCAAAAAGGACCACTCCCCTTTTGTTGTTTCTCATCCACCAATACTCATACTAAAAATTGGAAGTAACATAGCAATAACAATAAATCCAATCACCCCACCAACAATAAGCATAAGCATTGGTTCTAGAAGTGTTAAAAAACTTCCTAATTTATCACTATTTTTTGAACTATAAAGTTCAGCTAGATTTTCTAATACACTTGTGAGTTGACTTGTCTCTTCACCAATAGCAATAGCTTGAATAAAAGCAATATCAATTTTATAGATTTTACTTGTATCAAGAATTTTAGAGAGTCGCTCCCCCTCTACTACTTTTTGAGATGCTTCACTAAAAAGTTTTTTAAGTACATCGTTCCCAAGAGTATTTGAACTCATTTTGAATCCCTGCACAACAGGAACACCAGACTTTAAAAGAATCGCATTCATATAAGCAAATCTACTTAATTCATTGAGTTCTATTATATTTCCAATAAAAGGGATTTTTAATAAAAAATTATGAAAATTGTATCTAAACTCATCGAGTTGTTTTAAAGCTACTCCAAAAGCAAAAATAAACATAGCAAAAAGGATTGCAATACTTAAAAAATGCTCCCCCATAAAATTTCCAGCACTTATCACTATAGTTGTAATAGGTGGTAATTCTTGCCCATTTTGAATAAAAATATTTGTGATCTTTGGAACAATAAAGCTTAGCATAAAACTCACCATAAAAATAGAAACAACTATGATAAATACAGGATATGTCATAGATTGTGAAATCTGTTTTTTGAGTTTATGTTCTTTGATAAGATAGTTTGAAAGTTCAAGTAAAACATCTTTTAATATCCCACCATCTTCACTTACTTTGATCGATTGAAGATAAAATTCAGGAATCAAAACATTATTTTGACTCTCTAACGCAGTATAAAAATTTTTTCCCTCATTAAGTAATGTTACGATTGACTCAAAAAAAGGATTCATTTTTTTATCAGTTTTATATCGTTCATTGATAAGTTTTATTGAGTTTGGTAGTGATATACCAGCATTGAGATAGATACTAAGATCTTTACTCACGCTTGCTAATTGTAAGGCTGGAATTTTATATCTTTTTTCAAGTTTAAATAATTCAAATATATCTTTTTGATCTTCACTTAAAGTCTCATAAATAATCTTTTTTTGTTTGAGTTTTTGCTTTACAGTTGTGATATCGTTAGCTTCAATTTTTCCACTTATTTTTTTGCCAAAATTGTCATAACCACTATATTTAAAAAACATCTCTTACCTTATTTACATTATTTTCAAAATATTCAAAAACATAACTCATACTATCAACAACTGTAGGTTTATCAAATAATGAATTAAATATATAAACCTTATCATTTACCTCTACAATCATATCTTTTGATTTGCCATACCTATCAATTTTATAAATAAAATCAATAGGATAACTCTCCATCTCTTCTAATCGTAAATCATTATAACTGATCGTTGATGGGCGACTCTCATAGGTATAAGCTCTTGGTCTATTTTCATCAAAAAGCTTCTCTTGTAAAACTTCTTTCATAATACCATCAATCACTACAAAACATTTTTGATCAACATAACTACAAGCAATCTCTTTGGAATCACTATACTCATATCTTGAAAGTATTGATTTTATTTTTATTAGATTTTCATTTATGTTGTTTTTCTCTGGTTCTTTTTGAAGATTTACAAAATAAACGCTATATACAGCGATCAAAATGATCACTATAATTAAAAGTTCAACGAGTGTAAATCCTTTTTTTATTTTTGTTGCTCTTGACATTTTGAGTAATAAATATCGTCACTTCCACCCTCAGCTTTATCTTCACCAAAAGAGATCAATTCAAAACCATTTTCACCATCAGTATAGACAAATGAATTCCCCCAACTATCTTTTGGTAATTTTCCATCTTCAAAATATTTTTTCTCAACTAAATATTGAGTCCTTCAGAAGTTGTTGGATAGCTTGAATTATCAATTTTGTACATTTTGATCGCTTGAGCAATATTTTTCATCTCAATACAAGTAATTTTTACTTTTACTTCATCACTTTTACCCGTAAGACTTGGCAATACAAACGATGCCAAAAGACCCAAAATGATAATAACTACCATGAGCTCCATCAAAGTAAAAGCTTTTTTTGTATTTTTGATCAGTTTATGTGATATTTCTAACTCTTTATTTTCCATATAAGTTCCCTGTGTTTAGCAAATTTTAGGGTTTTTAACCAAAATTTGATTAAGAATAAATCATCTACCTTTTAAAAACAATCCTCTTGGAAAACAAAATTTATCACTTCTAAACCAACTTTTTGGTATTCTCTCACAATAATCAAAGTACAAGGGAAACGAAATGTCACAAAAAGACAACACAATCTATATAACAACTCCAATCTATTATGTAAATGATGTAGCACATATTGGTCATGCCTATACAACTATTATAGCAGACACTTTAGCTAGATATGCAAGACTAACAGGAAATAAAACTTTCTTTTTAACTGGAACAGATGAGCATGGGCAAAAAATAGAAACAAGTGCAGCAGCACGTGGTAAATCTCCAAAAGAGTATGCTGATGAAGTAAGTGGAAAATTTAAAGCTTTATGGGATGATTTTGGTATCACTTATGATAAGTTTATACGAACAACTGATGAAGAGCACAAAACTGGTGTACAAAAAGCGTTTCAAACAATGTTTGATAAAGGGGATATCTACAAAGGGCACTACGAGGGGAACTATTGTGTAAGTTGTGAAACATTTTTTACAGATGCACAACTTTTAGACAATGGAGGATGCCCTGATTGTGGTCGTCCAACAACAATCGTAAAAGAGGAAAGTTACTTTTTTGCTCTTTCAAAATACCAAGATAAACTTCTCAAACTCTATGAAGAGAATCCTTCATTTATCCTTCCTAAAGCAAAAGCAAAAGAGATTATAAATTTTGTAAGTGGTGGACTCAATGATCTCTCAATCAGTAGAACCTCATTTGATTGGGGTGTGAAGCTTCCAGCTTCTATGAATGA
>CALMBI010000173.1 GCA_937860115.1 uncultured Arcobacter sp.
TGGCGCGGTGGACGGGGCTCGAACCCGCGACCCCCTGCGTGACAGGCAGGTATTCTAACCAACTGAACTACCACCGCAACTTTGAGGTACTATTTTATAAATTAATATTTTTTAACTTAGAAAATAATGTTTGGAAAATGGTGATCCCAAGGGGATTCGAACCCCTATGGCAAGGATGAAAACCTTGAATCCTAACCATTAGATGATGGGACCATCATGGTGGTCGATGCAAGACTCGAACTTGCGACATCTACCTTGTAAGGGTAGCGCTCTACCAACTGAGCTAATCGACCAGAGTGGAATATAAAATTCCAAAACATTTTATATAAATGGTGACCTGTGATGGATTCGAACCATCGGCCTCCTCATTAAAAGTGAGATGCTCTACCGGCTGAGCTAACAAGTCAACAACAATTTTAAAATGGCGCGGTGGACGGGGCTCGAACCCGCGACCCCCTGCGTGACAGGCAGGTATTCTAACCAACTGAACTACCACCGCAACTTTGAGGTACTATTTTATAAATTAATATTTTTTAACTTAGAAAATAATGTTTGGAAAATGGTGATCCCAAGGGGATTCGAACCCCTATGGCAAGGATGAAAACCTTGAATCCTAACCATTAGATGATGGGACCATCATGGTGGTCGATGCAAGACTCGAACTTGCGACATCTACCTTGTAAGGGTAGCGCTCTACCAACTGAGCTAATCGACCAGAGTGGAATATAAAATTCCAAAACATTTTATATAAATGGTGACCTGTGATGGATTCGAACCATCGGCCTCCTCATTAAAAGTGAGATGCTCTACCGGCTGAGCTAACAAGTCATCTTATAGACACCCCATATAAAATGGAGTGGAATTATATTTAAAAAATGTTTTTTTGTCAAGTCTTTTTGCTAAAATTTTTCTAAATTTTCAAAAATTATCTCTAAAGACCTATCTTTAGCACTTTCTTGAACATTTTTTCTATCACCATTAAAGTGATATCTTTCAATTTTTTCAAATCCAAAAGTGTTTTTTACTCCAATTACGACTGTTCCTACTGGTTTATTTGGTGTGTCACCATTTGGTCCAGCTACTCCACTTACAGCTATCGCCCAAGTAGCATCAAATTTTTTTATTACACCTTCGAGCATCTCTTTAACAACTTCTGTACTTACAACACCATTTCTAATCATGGTCTCTTTCTTAACACCAAGCTCTTGTTCTTTTATCTCATTACAATAAGTAATTATGGAGCCTCTAAATATATCAGAACTTCCACTATACTCAGTAATTTTAGATGCGATTAGTCCACCAGTACAACTTTCAGCACACGTAATAGTCCAATTATTCTCTCTAAAAATATTTTGCATCTCTATCATCTTTTGATCGTCAATCATAAAATTTCCCTATTTTTTATATCTCTTAGGGGCATTTTACCAATCTTTGGATAAAATCCGCGGATATTTAAATCAAGGATATTCTATTATGATCGATTATAAAGATACATTATTATTACCAAACACACCATTTCCTATGAGAGGGAACCTTCCACAAAATGAACCAAAAAAATATAAAGAGTGGGATGAAAAAAAAGTTTATGAAAAAATGAAAAAAAACAGAGTAGGGTGTGAAAGCTTTACTTTACATGATGGACCTCCATATGCAAATGGAAATATCCATATTGGTCACGCATTAAACAAAATACTAAAAGATATTATCGTGAAATACCACTATTTTGATGGAAAATCGACAAGATTTACTCCAGGATGGGATTGTCATGGGTTGCCAATTGAACAAAAAGTGGAAGAGAAAATAGGAACAGAGAAGAAAAAAATACTTCCAAAAGGGAAACTAAGAGAGCTTTGTAGAGAGCATGCTAGTAAATTTATCGCTATTCAAAAAGAGGAGTTTAAATCTCTTGGTGTTGTTGCTGATTGGGAAAAACCATATCTTACTATGGATTTTAAATTTGAAGCAAATATCTATAGAGAGCTTATCAATATAGCAAAACAAGGTCTTTTAATCCAAAGAAGTAAACCAGTTCACTGGTCTTGGGCAGCAGGAACTGCACTTGCTGAAGCTGAAATTGAATATAAAGATAAAGTATCTCCATCTATTTATGTTGCTTTTAAATTAGAAAACAGTGATGAGAGTGTTATTATCTGGACAACAACTCCTTGGACACTTCCAGCAAATACAGGTATAGCACTTAACGGTGAAGAAGAGTATGTAAAAACAAGCGATAATTTTATCGTTGCAAAAAAACTTTATAACTTTTGTATAGAAAACGAAATTGTTAAAGGGGAAGTTGTAGGAAATGTTAATCCAAAAGATTTAGAACATACATTTGCAATTAATCCACTAAATGGTAGAAAATCTACTATCATCTTAGGTGAACATGTTTTAATGGATAGTGGAACAGGTGCAGTTCATACAGCTCCAGGACATGGTGAAGATGACTATAAAGCAGGACTTAGATATAACCTTGAAGTGTTGATGCCTGTTGATGATGAGGGAAAATATGACAACACGATAGTGCGAGAAAACTTACTTCCAGATGCACAACAATATGTAGGAACTCATGTATTTAAAGCAAATGAGATAGTGATGGAACTTTTAGGAGATGCATTAATTAAAAGAGTTGATATTACTCACTCATATCCACATTGTTGGAGAACACATAAACCAGTTATTTTTAGAGCTACAAAACAATGGTTTATTGCAATTGATGAAAGCTATGGGAAAGAGGGAAATACTCTAAGACAAAACTCTTTAAATAGTTTAAAAGATATTAAATTTTACCCAGAACACGGTATCAATAGACTCAGTACTATGATTGAAAATAGGCCTGATTGGTGTATCTCTAGACAAAGAGATTGGGGTGTACCTATTGCATTTTTTAGAAATAAACTCACAGATGAGATTATTTATGATGAAAAAGTATTAAATTATATCGCTATGATTTTTGAACAAAAAGGTGCAGATGCTTGGTATGAGATGAGTATCGAAGAGTTACTTTATCCAGGGAGCGGACTCAATCCAAGTGAGTTAGAAAAAACTATGGATATTTTAGATGTGTGGTTTGATAGTGGTTCAACTCAACATGCTGTTTTAAAAAGTAGAAATTATGATGCAGGAACATTTCCAGCGGATATGTATCTTGAAGGAAGTGATCAACATAGAGGTTGGTTCCAATCTTCACTTTTAACATCAATGGCTTCAAGTGAAAAAGCACCATATAAATCTATCTTAACTCATGGATTTACTGTTGATGCTAAGGGTGAGAAGATGAGCAAATCTAAAGGAAATGTCGTTGCACCTGATAAAGTTTTAAAAGAGTTTGGAAGTGAAATACTTAGACTTTGGGTTGCGATGAGCGATTATCAAAGTGATTTAAAAATCAGTGATGATATCTTAAAACAAATGGGTGAACAATATAGAAAAATCAGAAATACTGCTAGATTTTTGTTAGCAAATATTAATGACCTTGACGAGATAGCATCAGTTGAAACATTTGGAAAACTTGATCTTTGGATAATTAAAAAAGCAAAAACTGTATTTGACAGCATTGATAAAGATTTCAAATCGTATGACTACAGTAGAGGATTAAATAAATTAAATAACTTTTTAGTTGCAGATCTTTCAAATATCTATCTTGATGTTTGTAAAGACAAATTGTATTGTAATCTTGAAAATGGAGTTGAAAGAAGAGCAAGTCAAAGTGCTATGGCTATGATAGCTATGAGTTTAATAGGAACACTTGCTCCAATTTTAACCTATACGATGGATGAGTTATTAAGCTTTGCACCAGAGTTTATAAAAAATGGAGCTGAGGATATTTATGACTATAAAAAATATACTCTTCCAGAAGTAGTTTCTTCAATTGATGAAGAGATATTATTTGAAGCAAAAGAGAAATTTAATGAGTCTATCGAAAATTTAAAGAAAGATAAAATTATAAAATCAGCTCTTGAATTAGAAATCTACACAGATTCAAGTGCTATACTTGCCTTACCAAAAGTTGATGCTGAAGATCTTTTCTTAGTAAGTTCAATAGTAAATACACCAAAAGAAACTGAGATTATGGCTAAGTTTGTCTTAGGTGATGCACGATTTGAAGTGTATAGAGCAAGTGAGGCTAGATGTCCAAGATGTTGGAAATTTAACTCTATAAATGAAGAATCTCTTTGTTCTAGATGTAGTTCGGTTGTACATGCTTAATGAGTGAGCCAGTATCATTAACTTTTATATTTCAAACAATAGGTGTTATTTTAGCGCTTACAGGTGTTGGAATAGTTTTAGTAAAAACAAAAAAGATTGATAAATAGAATAGAATTTTAGGAGAAAAGAAGATGATGCCATTTAGTGATGAAGATCTAGAACAACCAATAAATAACATAATAGCTACAAAAGTTTCACCAATGTTAGCAAAAGATGGTGGTGCTATAAAATTATTAAAAATAAAAGATGGTGTTGTGTATGTACAGCTTCAAGGTGCTTGTATCGGGTGTGCTTCAAGTGGAACGACACTTAAATTTATCGTTGAAAAAACACTCAAAGAGCTCATTCATCCAGACTTAGAGATCAAAAATATACCTTTTGGTTTTGAGGATCAAATACCAAATGATTAATACAAATGATATACTAGAGGAAGCTCATGGATATTTTGCCAATAAAGAGTATGATATAGCAATATTTTTATACTCTCAAGTGCTATCTTTAGAACCAGATAATATTGAATATAAAATTTATCCCATTCTATGTGATATAGGGGGAGAAAATAGTGATAAAGCACAAGCATTGTTTGAATATTTTAGTGTTCAAAAAGAACTCAATGAAGAGAAAGCTCTTGATTTTATTAATGATGCGATAAGTGCTTATGATGGTAATAATGAGATGATGATGAAAATTTTTAGAGATTTTTCTACTCAGACGATAGAATCACTTGATGCTATTGATTATAGTGATTTTCTAAATTTAGTTGATTCACGAGGATCTTTTAGGGAAGCGTATGAGGATATTATGTTTAGTACAAAAGTAGCGATCAAATCAAAAAAAGATCTTATTGATTTTATAGAGCAACTAATTGATAATGATTTTAGTACAACTGCATATAGTTATCTTGATAATTTCCAAAAGTTATTTACATTTGATGATGATATCTCTAAATTATATGAAAAATTAGGAGGAAAATCACTTGAAAATAGTCAAAAATAATCAGCTTTTCACTGACAATACAAGTGAGATCGATAGTGATGCTATATTTGTAGTATCAAAAAATAATGAAAAATATTTAGAACAAGCAAAAGAAAAAACCCCAAAAGCAATTATCAAAGATAGTGAACTCAAAAATTATTTTGATTTTTCTACTCTCAAAGTGATTGGGATTACAGGAACCAATGGAAAAACAACAACAGCTGGTGCGATCTACTCATTTTTACTTGATCTTGGATTTAAAGTAGCACTTTTGGGCACAAGAGGACTCTTTATGAATGGAGAAAAAATAAGGGATTATTCATTTACAACACCTTTTCAAATAGAGATGTTTGCAAATCTTGAACTTGCACTTGAACATGGTTGTGAGTATTTTGTAACAGAAGTAAGTTCTCATGCCATTGCTCAAAATAGGATTTGTGGTGTTGATTTTGCACTTAAGATCCATACAAATATAACAGGTGATCATCTTGATTATCATAAAACTATGCAAGAGTATATCGATGTAAAAAATTCATTTTTTGCTGATGATACCCCAAAACTCATCAACAAAGATGATAAAAATGTAAAATTTAAAATGAAAAATGCTTATTCGTATGGGCTTGATAATCCAGCAACTTATAAAGTGCAAGCTTTTACTTTTAAAGATGGTACGAATGTTGTAGTGCAATATTTTGGAGAGCTTTTTACTTTTACTAGTGACCTAAGAGGCACTTTTAATGTATACAATCTAACAGCTGCTCTTGGTGCTGTTCATATCTTAACTGGTGTTGAATTAGCTAAAATTTGTGAAGTGGTTGAAAATTTTGCAGGTGTAAGTGGAAGAATGGAAACAATCTCTTTTGATCCTTATGTAATTGTAGATTTTGCTCATACACCAGATGGAATGAGAGCAATATTTGAAAGTTTTAGAGATAAAAATATTATCACTGTATTTGGTGCAGGTGGAGATAGAGATAAACTCAAACGTCCACTTATGGGTGCTATGGCGGATGAATATGCACAGTTTATTTTTCTTACAAGTGATAATCCAAGAACGGAAGACCCTGATGTTATTAATGATGAAATACTTGCTGGTATTAAAAATAGATCTAAAACAACTGTAGAGCTAAATAGAAAATTAGCTATACAAATGGCAATTCAAAAAGCAAAAGAGACTTCAAATAGTGCTGTATTGGTTCTTGGAAAGGGTGATGAAGAGTATCAAATAGTGTATGATAAAAAATTTCCATTTAGTGATAAAAAGGTGATAACTGAAATTTTAGAACAGCTTTCATAATAATAAAAAAATATAGATGTTACCAAATTTCATATTTTGTATGAAAAAGAAGATAAAGCATTTTTTATTTATAAGATATTAAATAATCTTTGCTATTATCACAAAATTTTAGAAAAAAAGAGAAAAAAAGGATTCAAAATGCAAATGCCACAATTACCACAACCAACATATTACATATTCAAATGTGAACAAAGTTCACCTCCAGGGATGCCAAAACCATCATGTGTAAATGGTGAAACACAAGGGATGTTTAACTATCTTGGAATGAGTTTAATGCAAAAAGGACTTATGGGACCAGTACAACTAATAAGAACAAGTTGTCTTGGAAGATGCCAACAAGGACCTGTAATGTTAGTAGTAGGGCAAAATGAAAGATTTATGTATTCAAATCTTACTAATGAAAAAATTGATAGAATAATAGACGAACATATAAAAGGTGGAAATCCTGTTACTGAATATCTTATCCCTGAACAATTTTGGGGTGAGCCAATGGCAATTAAATAGAGTTTAATCAGAAACAAAAATTAAGGAACAAAATGAATATCGATATGCTTTATAGCAAAATCCACAGAGCAACTGTAACAGATGCAAATCTACACTATGTAGGATCTATCACTATAGATGAAAACTTACTTGATGCAGCAAAGCTTCGAGTTGGCCAAAAAGTAGAGATAGTAAATATAGATAATGGTGAGAGATTTTCAACTTATACCATAAAAGGTAAAAGGGGAAGTAAAGATATGTGTCTTAATGGAGCAGCTGCTAGAAAAGTTCAAATTGGAGATAAGATTATCGTTATTGCTTATGCTTCATATACTGAAGATGATTTGAAAAATTATACACCAGTGGTGGTTCATGTAGATGGAGAAAATAATATCATTGATACTACAAATGAACTTCTTGGAAGTGATGTATAATGATGGATTTTAAAAATATGAATCTTGGCGATCTTATGGGTCAAGTTCAAAATATGGCTGAAAAAGCAAAAGAAGATGGTGCCAAAACTATTTTTACATCTAAAATGGGTGGTGGAATGATCGAGCTCTCTATCAATGGAAATAGTGAGGTGATTGATCTTAAAATTGATGACTCTCTTATGGATGATAAAGATTCATTAAAAATACTTCTTATTAGTGCAATGAACGATGTAATCAAACAAGCAGATGAAAGTAAAAAAACTATGGCACTCAATATGATGGGTGGACTCAATTTATTTAAATAGGACAACAATGAAACAAAATGGAAAGTTAATCGATCAATTTGAAGAGTATCTTTTAGATCATCTTCCAGTTTCAAAAACTTTCCATCCTATTTTTGAAGATGCTTTGGGGGAGATGCTTAAAGCTGGTGGAAAAAGATTTCGACCTATCCTTTTGCTTTCACTTGTACAAGGTATAAATCCACTTCTTATCCAAAATGCTATGCCTGTAGCACTTGCTATAGAATTTTTACATACCTATTCACTTATCCACGATGATCTTCCAGCGATGGATAATGCAGATCTTAGACGAGGTCATCCAACACTCCATAAAACTTTTGATGAAGTTACTGCTATCTTAGTAGGGGATGGACTCAATACGCATGCATTTAATATTTTAGCAAATGCTCCACTAAGCAGTGAAGTAAAAATTGAACTTATCAAAACTTTGAGTAGTGATGGTGGGATCGATGGAATGATTATTGGACAAGCTATCGATTGTTATTTTGAAAATCAAACAATTGAGTTAGAAAAACTTGAGTATCTTCATATTCATAAAACAGCAAAACTTATAGCAAGTAGTCTGAAAATGGGTGCGATTATAGTTGGACTTAATCAAAAAGTGATAAATGATCTTTATAATTTTGGGATAGATATTGGTTTATTGTTTCAAATTCAAGATGATATTATTGATGAAACAGCTACGCAAGAGGAAGCTGGGAAAACAACTGCTAACGATGGAGCTAAAAATTCTTTTGTAAATCTTTTAGGACTAGATGGTGCTATTAAAAGTGCTAATGATCTAGCAAAAAAATGTGAAGATAGTTTGAGTCAATTTGATGATTCAATTGCAAGTGCACTTACTTCTGTACTTAACAGCTACTTTTATAGACATAAAAAATAATCTTTTTTAAAAATACTTTGTATAATTGCACATGAGTGCATTTATAGTTAAGGATCCAAATGGATATTGTTTTTATACTACTTTTTATAACTATTTTTTGTGTAGCACTTTTTGATTTTACAAACGGATTTCATGATGCAGCTGATATGGTTGCTACTGCAATAGCATCTCGTGCTATGACACCTACATCGGCAATTTTAATTGTTACACTTTTTACTTTTATTGCTCCATTTTTGATAGGTCTTACAGTTGCTGATACAATAGGAACTTTTGTAGATATTTCTGGAATTCCAATAATAGAAGCCCAAAGTATTGTTCTAGGTGGTATTCTTTCAGCAATTACATATAATCTTGTTACTTGGAAATATGGTTTGCCTACATCTTCATCAAATGCACTTATAGGCGGCCTTATAGGTGCAGGATTGTATGGAATAGGAAATCATTCTATTCATTGGGGATGGGAAGCTTTTATAAATGGTGATCTAGAAGGGGTAATGAAAATTATTGTAGGATTGTTTTTTTCGCCAATTGCAGGATTTGTAGTTGGATTTTTACTTATGAAATTGTTTATGAAGCTTTTTAGTAGGTTGACATTTAAAAGTCGTAAATTTTTTATTTGGAGTCAGTACTTAAGTATATCTTGGCTAGGATTTTCTCATGGCGCTAATGATGCACAAAAAGGGATGGGGATAATAGCTATGATCCTTTTTGCAAGTGGATATACATCTCATTTTAGCGTTCCAGATTGGGTGATTATTTTATGTGCAAGTTCTATTACGATTGGAACACTTTTTGGCGGATGGAGTATAATAAAAACATTAGGGTATGAGATTATCAAAGTAAAACTGATCCACTCTTTTACAGACCAAATAGGCTCGGCATTTATTAACTCTTTTGCCACTTCAATAGGTGCACCAACATCTACCACTCAAGTAGTAACCGCAACTTTAATAGGTATTGGTGGAGCTGAAAAACCAAAACATGTTAGGTGGAAAGTAGCATTTAAAATTGTAAGTAATTGGTTTACAAATATTCCTATTTCTATAGGATTAGGTGCTCTTTACACAATGATTTTGATAACAATTTTGAGCCAAGGATAAACGATGGATATAAAATCACTTTTTAAAAAATATATAGTTCCACATGAGATAAATTTTGTTTCAATGTTACAACAGCAAGCTATTGCGATCGATCATATGATAGAGGATCTATCAAGTTGTTTTATAGAAGCAAATCAACTCTCATGCGATGCAATTATGGAGGATGTTCATAATACGAAAAATATAAAAGAAACTAATATGAAACAACTTTTAAATGCTTTTATTACACCAATTGATAGAGAGTCTATCTATAGAACTATCACAGGACTTGATGCTATCTCTATCTCTGTAAAACATTTTGTGCAAGAAACAAAAGCATATAAAATTCATGAATTATCTCAATATAGAAAGTTATTTAGATATATAAAAAAAGGGAGTAAAAAACTTAAATTAGGTTTTGAAGCACTTGATAAAAATGATCATTTTGAAGTTGCAAAACTAGCAGATGAGGTGAGAAAAATAACAGATAAAATATCACAAGAGTACATAAAACAGATGGTAAAACTTGCACAATTAAAAGATGTTAGTTATATGTTTAAGCATAGAGAGATATTATTTCAACTCAAGCAGATTGGAAATCATCTTCATAATGCAGCAAATACTTTAGAAGATATCGTTATCAAAATGGATTAATAAGTATCTCCAACAAATAAATCTCTAAAAAGTAGTTTTAGAGCTGTTCTAATACGATGAAAAAAATTGAAGGAATACACTGTATTTCAAAATTTTTTGAAGAAGTAGTAGGATAGCTATAAGACTATATCTAAGCACTATTACTGCTTCAAAGATATTTCAATTTACACTAGTAAATTTTTATATCTTTTCATTGTACTAGTACTCATTTATAGCCTCTTTTATAGAGATTTATTTGTTGGAGATACTTATGTACAAATTTCTTTGAAGTTATTGGAAGTTTTATATTAATTGGAGTTATTTCGATAGGTTTATTAAAAAAGAGATACTATGTCAGAGTAGAAAAGTGAAATTGGACTCTTAATCAATATTTAATCGATTATTAGGTAAATTCCGCGACTATAAAATAATATTATGTAAGTATTAAATTTTACAAAAAAGGGAAGCAAATGAGTTGTAATTTAGATAAATTAACTTCTTTTAAAGATAACTGTGGATTTGGACTTGTAGCACATCTTAAAAACAAAGCTACACATCAAAACCTCGAAGATGCAATCACATCTCTTGAAAGAATGATGCACAGAGGAGCTGTTGCAGCAGATGGTAAAAGTGGTGATGGAAGTGGATTGTTACTTTCTATGCCAGATGCTTTTATGCGAAAAATTGCTCTGGAAAAAGGAATTGATCTTCCAAAAGTATATGGGGTTGCTTTTGTATTCGCAAAAGATGATAGTCAATTTGCAATATTTAGACAATATTGTGAAAAGAACGATTTAAAAGTTGTACTGAATAGGGAAGTGCCAGTTGATACAGAGGCTCTTGGAAAACAAGCATTATCTATTCTTCCTAAAATGTTACAAGTTTTTGTTGTACCAAGTAGCATTGTTTCTACCAAAAGATTCGAAGCCATGATGTATCTTGCTAGAAAAGAAGCAGAACATCATTTAAAAGATGAAGAAGATTTCTATATCCCAACATTTTCAAGTAAGGTAATCGCATACAAAGGTCTTGTGATGCCTACAACTATTAAGCAATTTTATCTAGATCTTAACGATAAAGATTTTGCTATTTCATTTGCACTCTTTCACCAAAGATTTTCAACAAATACACTTCCAAAATGGAGACTTGCTCAGCCATTTAGAGGGATTGCGCATAATGGTGAGATCAACTCAATTGAAGCAAATAGATTTAATGTAGAAGTGAAAACTGAAGCTATCAAATCAAATGTATTTACAAAAGAGGAACTTGAGAGAATTTTCCCTATTCTTCAAAGTGTAGGAAGTGACTCAGCTTCTTTGGATAATATGTTTGAATTCTTAATGGTAAATGGTATGGATTTCTTTAAAGCAGCACGTGCTATGGTACCAGCTCCTTGGCAAAATTCACCATATATGGATAGTGAACTTAGAGCTTATTATGAGTATAACTCAATTAGATTTGAAGCGTGGGATGGGCCAGCTGCTGTATCGTTAACTGATGGTAGATATATTGGATGTCTTATCGATAGAAATGGTCTAAGACCATCAAAATATTTTGTAACAAAAGATGATAGATTATTTATTACAAGTGAGTATGGAACTGTACTTATCGAAGATGAACAAATTATTGATAGAGGAAGATTACAAAGTGGTGAGATGATCGCTATGGATCTCAAACATGGTAAGATTTTAAAAAATGATGATATCAATAACTATTTAAAATCTACTCAAAACTATGAAAAATGGCTTTCAAATAATGTAAAATATATCTTAGAACATGTTGATCAAACATTTGCTGATCTTGAAGATTATCAACCTGAAAATCTTACAAATATTCAAAAATATGCAAATATAACTTATGAAACATTAGATCAAATGATTATTCCTATGGCAAATGATGGGAAAGAACCAACAGGATCAATGGGTGATGATACACCACTTTCATGTTTTTCAACTACTAGTAGAAATTTTACTGATTTCTTTAGACAAAAATTTGCACAAGTAACAAACCCACCAATCGATCCATATAGAGAAAAGATTGTTATGAGTTTAAATACTGGTATTGGTATGACTTACAATGTTTTGGATGAAACAGAAGGAAATGCAAAAAGAATCAAACTTGTAAGCCCTATCATTATGAAAGAAAAGCTGGATGCTATTTTAAGTTTTGGTGATCAAAATCATGAAAACTTTGATGCTTGTTTTAAAAATAAATCATTCTCAACTGGATTTAAAAGTGGATTAAAAGATGCAATGGTAAATCTTTATGCTCAAATTAAAGATGCAGTACAAAATGAAGCTGTAAGAGTTATTGTACTTGATGATAGAGGACTTTCAAGTGATACTAAAATTATCCCAATTGCTATGGCTGTTGGTTATATCAATAGTAACTTAAAAGCGGATGGACTTAGAAGTAAGACATCGATTATCGCTGTAACAAGTGAGATTTACGATCCACATAGTTCAGCTGTTTTATTTGCATTTGGTACCTCTTTAATCTACCCATATATGATGTACGCTTCAATAGTAAGTTATTATGAAAGAAAAAATCTATCAACATATGAATTACAATACAAATTAAAAAATTCTGTAAAAGCGATTGGAGCTGGAATTTTAAAAATCATGTCAAAAATGGGTATCTCGACAATGGCAAGCTATAGAAACTCTTCATTGTTTGACATTATTGGACTTAGTGATGAGATTTGTGAGGATTGTTTTCCACATGCATCAAATGATTTGAGTGGTCTTACATATGATGATATCGAAGCTAGAATCGATGCAGCACACCAAAAAGCGTTTTTTGATGATAAAACAATGTTCCCACTTGAAATGGGTGGATTTTACAAATATATCGATGGTGGTGAATACCACGATTATGGTCCAGCTATCACAAAAGCAATGCATGATAAAAATG
The DNA here is from genome assembly GCA_937860115.1 of uncultured Arcobacter sp. Lineage (GTDB taxonomy): Bacteria > Campylobacterota > Campylobacteria > Campylobacterales > Arcobacteraceae > CAIJNA01. Next base: position 13,209 of record CALMBI010000173.1, read on the forward strand.
CAGTAGATAATAAAAATGCAAGTGATTTTGCTGAACTCAAAAAACTTATTGAGGGAAGAGATAAAAAGTTTATTAGGGACTTTTTAGAATTCAAAAGTGATAGAAGTGCTATCGCACTAGATAAAGTAGAACCAAAAGAATCGATTTTTAAAAGATTTGCAAGTGCGGCAATGTCATGTGGATCTATCTCTATTGAAGCTCACGAAGCGATTGCTGTGGCTATGAATACAATTGGTGCTCAAAGTAACTGTGGAGAGGGTGGAGAAGATGCTGAGAGATTTAACACTATTAAAAACTCTAAGATCAAACAAGTTGCATCAGGAAGATTTGGTGTAACTCCAGGATACTTGGTAAATTGTGAAGAGCTTCAAATCAAACTAGCACAAGGTGCAAAACCAGGTGAAGGTGGACAATTACCAGGATCAAAAGTAACTCCAATGATCGCTAAATTAAGACATACAACTCCAGGTGTTACTCTTATTTCGCCTCCTCCACATCACGATATTTATAGTATTGAAGATTTAGCACAATTAATTTTCGATCTTAAACAGATCAATCCACAAGCTTCAATCGCTGTAAAACTTGTATCATCTATTGGTGTAGGAACAATTGCTGCAGGTGTAGCAAAAGCGTATGCTGATAAGATTATCATTAGTGGAAGTGATGGTGGAACAGGTGCAGCACCACTTACATCTATCAAACATACAGGAAATCCTTGGGAGATGGGGCTTTCTGAAGCACACAACGCTCTTAAAGCAAATCACTTAAGAGGTCAAGTACATCTTCAAACAGATGGTGGACTAAAAACTGGTATTGATATCGTAAAAGCTGCAATGCTTGGAGCTGAGAGTTATGCATTTGGAACTTCTGCTTTAACTCTTCTTGGATGTAAAATTTTAAGAATCTGTCATACAAATAAATGTAGCGTTGGGGTTGCAACACAAGATGAAGATTTAAGAGCTAAATTTAGTGGTTCTGTTGAAAGATTAATCGCTTATTTTAACTTCTTAGCAGAAGATACAAGAGAGATTCTTGCTAGTTTAGGGTATGCAACTATTGAAGAGATTGTAGGTAGAAGTGATTTATTATCAGTTATTGATGATGAGTTTGCTAAAAAATTTGATTTCCAAAATATTTTAAGAAGACTTGATGGAGTTGATACTTGCCAAGTAGAAAAAAATGAGCCTTATGATAAAAGTGAGCAATCACATGAGTTGTTAAAGCAAGTATTACCAACAATTGAAAATCCTTCAAAACCAATTGAAGTTTCTGCAAATATTTCAAACTTAAATAGAAGTTTTGGAACTCTTACTTCAGGTGAGATTGCAAAAAGATATGGTGATGCTGGTCTTCCAGAGGGGACTATCACATATAACCTAAAAGGTGTAACAGGGCAATCTTTTGGAGCATTCTTAAGTAAAGGGATCACTTTAAATCTTGATGGTGTTGCAAATGACTATGTTGGAAAAGGGATGAATGGTGGAAAAATCATCGTCAAACCTCACCTTCAAGGAAGTGAATATACAGGTGCAGGAAATACATGTCTTTATGGTGCAACTGGTGGAAAACTTTATGTTAGGGCAAGTGTTGGAGAGAGATTTGCTGTTAGAAACTCTGGTTGTATAGCAGTTGTTGAAGGTACAGGAGATAGTGCTTGTGAATATATGACAGGTGGTATTGTTGTTATTTTAGGAAGAACAGGTATCAACTTTGGTGCTGGAATGACAGGTGGGTTAGCATTTATTTATGATAAAAATAGAGAGTTCACTGATCATATGAATCAAGAGCTCATTGAAGCGCTTAGAATTGATACAGATGAAACAGAATTGGAAAGAATCTATCTTCAAAAAACATTGAAGGATTATGTGAATGAAACAGATTCAGAGCAAGCAAAATATATTTTAAACAATTTTAGATCAGAAATAAGAAATTTCTGGATGGTAAAACCAAAAGATATGAAAGTTTTACCATTAAATCCAGACCAAGGGGATTAAGATGTTAAATTTTACAAAAATCGATAGAAATAACCCTTCTAAAAGAGGGGTAATGGATAGAATTAAAGACTTCAAAGAGGTCTATAATGTATTTGATAAAAATAAAGCGCAAGAGCAAGCAGATAGATGTATTGGTTGTGGTGATCCGTACTGTCATAACAAATGTCCGTTACATAATATTATCCCAGCATGGTTGAAACAAACAGCTGGAAATGATTTAGAATTAGCATTTAATATCTCAAATGAAACTTCACCTTTTCCTGAAATTTTGGGAAGAATTTGTCCACAAGATGTTCTTTGTGAGGGTGATTGTTCATTAAATGATACTCATGGTGCTATTACGATTGGAGGTATTGAAACATATATTAGTGAAACTGGCTTTGATAATGGCTTGGTGCCAAAATTTAGCAAAACTAAAATAGGAAAAAAAGTAGCTGTTGTAGGAAGTGGGCCTGCTGGTATTAGTGTAGCTACATTTCTTTTGAGAGCTGGAATTGATGTAGATATGTATGAAAGAGCAAGTCGTGCTGGTGGACTTTTAACTTATGGAATCCCTGGATTTAAACTTGATAAACATAGAGTTCAAAGAAGAATCGATTGGTTGATTGAAGCTGGTATGAACCTTTATACAAATTGTGAAATAGGCAAAGATAAATCTTTTGAAGAGTTAGAAAAAAATTACGATGCAGTATTTATTGGGATTGGCGCTACAAAAGGAAAATATCCAAATATATCTGGTGAAACAAATAGTAATGTACATTTAGCAATGGAGTTTTTAACAGGTATCCAACAAAGAAACTTCGAAGAAGAAATTACAAAATTTGTAGATGTAAAAGATAAAAATGTTGTAGTTATCGGTGGTGGAGATACTGCTATGGACTGTGTAAGAACATCTGTTAGAGAGGGTGCAAAAAGTGTAAAATGTCTTTATAGAAGAGATGAAGCTAATATGCCAGGAAGTAAAAAAGAGGTACAAAACTCTAAAGAAGAGGGTGTACAATTTGTATTTAATGTCTCTCCACTCTCTATCGATGAAAATGGTGTAAATGTTATCAAAACCCAAATGAGTGAGCCAGATGTTAGTGGTAGAAGTAGTGTTGTAAATGTTGCTGGAAGTGAGTATAGCGAAAATGCTGATATTATAATACTTGCACTTGGTTTTGATCAAGAGGTTCCTGAATTTATAAAAAATGCTAATCTTGAACTTGATAGATGGAATGGTATTAAAGTAAACGAATTTTATCAGTCATCAAATAGTAAAATCTATTCTGGTGGAGATAGCGTAAGAGGTGCTGATTTAGCAGTTAGAGCTGCTGCAGATGGTAAGGTAGCTGCACAAAATATTATAAAAGTATTTAACAATAAATAATTATGGAAGAGTTCCTAAGGTTAGCAGAGGAAGGGGCAGATTTCAATATTCAAAATGAATTTGGGATCACTCCTTTAATGGCAGCTGCCCAAAAAGGTGATCTTAAACTTGTTAAACTTATGATAAAAAACAAACAATATCAACCTAGAAGATAAAGAGGGAAATAGCGCTCTTTATTATGCGGTTGAAAGTGGAGAGCTAGAGATAGTTCGAGCGCTTCATGATAATGGTGCAATCATAAGTGATTTTATCTATATGTATGCAATCACTACAAATAAAAAACAAATTGTAAGATATTTTGATATGCAAGATAGAAACAAACAAATCTTTTTTAAACACTAATTATTTTCAAACAAAAAATCTCC
>CALMBI010000174.1 GCA_937860115.1 uncultured Arcobacter sp.
TTTGTATTATCTATTGGTGTAGGAACGGTAACTATGTAGATATTAGAGTCTTTTATATCTTCTACATCTAAAGTAAATTTCATACCGTTTGATAAAGACTCTTTTACTTGTTCGCTAGTAAGCTCTTGAGTTCTATCAAAGCCACTATTAAGTTCATCAACTCTTGCTTTATTTATATCAAAGCCAACCACTGGGTATTTTTCACTAAATGCATGAGCTAATGGAAGTCCTACATATCCAAGTCCTATAATACAAATTTTATCCATGTGATTTCTTTTACTCAACAGTCACAGACTTAGCCAAGTTTCTTGGCATATCTACATCATTTCCAAGTCGTACACTTATCTCCATAGATAAGAGTTGTATCGCAACCAACATCTCAAAAAACTCAAGCATATAGTGATCTGCACTATTTGTTTTGATGAAATCATCTGCAAGATCAAAAGCAAGTGGAGAGATAGCACAAATAGTACTATCTCTAGCACTAAGTTCTTCTACATTTGATTTGATTTTATCATAAAGTAGATTTTGTGGCATCAGTGCAATAGTGAAGAGTTCTGGATCAGCAAGAGCTATCGGACCATGTTTCATCTCTCCAGCAGGATATCCTTCTGCATGAAGATATGAGATCTCTTTTAGTTTGAGTGCACCCTCAAGAGCAAGTGGGAAAAATACATCTCGTCCAATAAAGAAAAATCCATGTCCATGGAGATATCTTTTTGAGAGTCTTTTTGTTTTTTCATGTATATGATCAAATACTTTGAGTGCTTTTGGCGTTTCTCTAAGAGCTAGTAGTTCACTTGCAAGTTTATCACTCTCCATCACACCCCTAACTTTTGCAAAATACAATCCAAGCATCCAAAGTACTACAGTTTGAGTAGAGAACGCTTTTGTACTTGCTACCCCTTTTTCGATCCCTGCTCTTGTTAAGATAGTAGCATCCGCAACCCTCGTCATAGAGCTATTGTCAACATTACAGATCGCTATTGATTTCAGTCCAGCTGCTTTTGCCATTTTGAGTGCTTCAAGAGTATCAGCAGTCTCGCCACTTTGAGAGATCACGATAAAGAGTGTATCTGGTGTAAGAAGTGGTTCTTTATATCTAAATTCACTTGCTATCTCTACACTTGTTCGCACTTTTGCAAGTCTTTCAAATAGATAGCTAGATGTGAGTCCAGCATGATAAGATGTTCCACAAGCACAGATTTTGATCTCATTGATCCCATCTATGATCGAAGGATCAATCTCATCAAAATCTATACCATTATCTTTTAATCTTCCAAGCATTGCATCAGTTACCACATCGCTTTGTTCATAGATCTCTTTTTCCATAAAAAATCTAAAACCATCTTTTTGAGCAAATTGTTTTGAACTAGGCAGTGTTCCCCAAGATACCTCTTGATTGAAAGTGATCGCAGTTGTAGATGCTATTCCCATCACACCATCTTCAAGGTACACAACAGCATCACTAAGACCAATAAGTGGAGAATCAGAGCTAGCAAATAGCACCTCCCCTTCTTCTTTCCCTTTTGCTACGATGAGTGGTGAACCATGCTTCATAAAGTAAATTGTTTCTGGTTCTGACTTCGTGATCAAAAGAATAGAATAGGCACCTTCTAGTCTCTCAACAGTTTTTGCAAATGAGGCTTTTGGGTCGTTTAGTTTATTGTTGTAGTATTCAAAAAGATGTACGATCACTTCTGTATCTGTTTGTGATACAAATTTATGTCCAGCAAATGTTAGTTCCTCTTTGAGTTCTTTGTAGTTTTCTATGATCCCGTTATGTACTACATAAGAGTATTCACCTAGATGTGGATGAGCATTGAGTTCAGTTGGTTTGCCATGCGTTGCCCATCTTGTATGACCAATTCCGAGTGAAATAGTTTCTTTCGTACTACATGGGAGACAATATTGAAGGTTGATCTTTTCTTCAAGATTAGCTATTTTTCCAACTGCTTTAAAGATATCAAATTTACTATTTTGCAAAATAGCAATACCCGCACTATCATATCCTCTATATTCAAGATCTTTTAGTCCATCTAGTAATATTTTTGATGTATCTTTTTTACCTATATAACCAACTATTCCACACATATCTATTTCCTTATGTCGTTAAAATTCAAAGATTATAGCTAATAGTTTCTATCAAAACGATAAGGATATTTTCAAAAATAACAGAAACTAAAAAATAAGTGATATTTTAGTATGAGCAAGCATAATAAAGTAAAAAAGCAGCATCCTCTGGAGTCCAATCGACTCTTTCTTTGAGTTTATGTTCTGCGAGGAAATAGTAATCTTTTTCCATATATCTATTGGCAATAGATAAGATATTATCTTCTAAATGCTCTTTTGAAATATTATAAAAGTATTTTAGAAACATCTCTGTTTCAATGAGTGTCGCATGAATTTTTCTATGATGTTTGACAAATTCAAGCAATACCCCAATCTCAAATGCATTATAATTTACTTCACGGAGTTTTTTCTCCTCTTCACGTCCTGATAATTTTGAAAAACTAAGGGAATGATATGTTTTTAGATATTTATTTACTATCTTCTCTTTGATCTCATCACTAAGCCCCAATATCGCATGAGGTGTTTTTATATCTTCAAAATGAAGTGATGGCTTATAGTGGTGAAACTGTGTTTTTTTAATTGGCATAAAATGTTTTAATAGATTTGAAAACATTATTTTATCCTTATGATCTGTTATATAAAATTGTAATCTTTAAAAATTTTAAAAAAATTAGCTGAAAGAATCTTTACATTTCTACTCGATCCACATCTATCACATGATTATAATGGAAGTGAAAGCGGAATGAATAAATTTGATACTATTAGAGATATTATTGGTAATGGATCCGTTTTTTAGGCTACAGATTTATTTAACATTGTGGAATGAGTAGTTAAGAAATTTTTTAATTTAGATTGTGGTAGATATTTTGTAATAGAAATGAGGTTATTTTATTTTTGATCGGATTTACCTACTATTAGATACAATCCGTTCCATGTCAAATAATCAAAATGAAAATCTCAATCTTGCTATCAAATATATGTTATTCGCATCCCTTTCTTTTGCCATCACTGGATCATTTGCAAAAATTTTAAGCGATTCTATGAGTTCAGTTGAAGTTGTATTTTTTAGGAATATTGTTGGGCTTATCATTATCTCTTATGCGATCTACAAATCACCGCTGGAGCAAATAGGAGGAAGGCCTCTACTTCTTTTTTGGAGAGGATTTATAGGATTTGTTGCCCTTTTAATGTATTTTTACAATATTGCTCATATTCCACTAGCAGAAGCGCAAACTTTTGCTAAAACATCTCCTATTTTTACAGCATTATTTTCTTACCTTATTTTAAAAGAGAAACTTTCACCACTTGCTATTTTAGGTATTTTAGTAGGATTTATAGGGATCACCTTTATTACAGGATTTGATATCACTCATTTAGATAAAACAGATTGGCTTGGGATTTTAAGTGGTATAGGAGCAGGTCTTGCATATACATCTATTAGAGAGCTTAAAAACTATTATGATACACGAGCAATTGTTTTTTCTTTTATGTTTATTGGTACACTTGGGCCTGTAATTATTATGTTTTTAGGTCAATTTTATAGTTCAGAAACATTTGATTTTATATTAGCACCATTTGTTATGCCAACACTCAATGATCTAATTTTCATTATAGGGCTTGGATTATTTGCTACTATTTCACAACTCTATATGACAAAAGCTTATAGTTTAGCCAAAGGTGGAATAGTTGGAACTATTGGATATACCAATATTATATTTTCTATTTTTTTAGGGATGATGCTAGGAGATAGTTTTCCAACTTTTATGATTTTATCTGGAATTGGACTTATTATCATAAGTGGTTTTTTAGTCACTTACAAATCAAAATAAACTTTATAAAAATCTATAAAATATCATGTAAAGTGTTTGATTTTTTCATCCATTTTTCGATCTCTTCATAGTTTTGATCTTCAAGCATTTGAGTGATATACCCAATTTGATTTTGATATATATACAAACTTTCAAGTAGATTTTCTCTATTTTGTCTAAAGATATCACTCCACATATTAGGGGAACTCTTAGCAATTCTACTCATATCTTTAAAACCACCAGCTGCAAGACTTATAATATCTTTTGGGGATTCATGATTCATAACCATATTTGCCAAGGCAAAAGAGATAGCATGTGGAAGATGTGACATATAACAAGCGTGGATATCGTGCTCAGATGAGTTCATAAACACAAGTCTCATCTGCAATCTCTCAAAAATTTCAATTGCTCTTTGTTTATGGATCTCCCCTGCACTTTCAAGATCACAAAGAACCATCGTTTTGTTTTCATATAGTCCATCTATCGCTGCACTTGGACCAAATTTTTCTGTTCCTGTCATAGGGTGAGCTGGGATATAATTACTTTTGAGTTCCTCTGGAATAGATTTTACTATCAACTCTTTCGTACTTCCAAAATCTATAATCGTAGTATTGAATTTCGTACACTCTATAAGACTTGGCAAAAACGCAATAATCGCATCTACAGGTATGCAAAGGACAATTAGATCAGATGATATAAGATTTTCAAGATCAACAATCTCATCAACCAGACTAAGTTCCATTGCTTCTTTTTGATGATTTGGATTGTGATCATATCCCACTATTTTAGATGCTAGATTGTATTTTTTAAGCGCTTTACCAAACGATCCACCCATTAATCCCAAACCAACTATACCTATTTTCACTATTCTGTCCTCGTTTTTTTTTGAATTTTATCTTATAGTAGTTTAATCCTAAATTGGTATTAACTTCCTATTATAATCTTTAGGATATACTCCAACCTATTTTTAATCATGGGGATAAAATTGAAGAAATTATTTTCTATAGCATTACTTTCAACACTATCAAACGCAGCACTTGCAGACAAAGAGATAAAACTCTCAGGTCTTACACAAATCTCTGAAAAACTAGCATTTGAAAGAATTAACTCAAATAAAAACGATCTCAATCAAGTGATCAAAAACTTTTACAAAATGGGATATTTTACAAATATTGATGTAGTTGATGAAAATAATACTATCTTTATAACTTTCACTGAAAAGCCTTTTATAGTCAATATTGAAATGGATGGATATAAGACAAGAGAAGAGGATCTTAAAGATCTTTATAAAACTATGAAGATCAAAAAAGGCTCCATGTACACACAAAAAAAGATCACTGAAGCAAAAGATATATTACTTTCAGAACTCAAAAAAGAGGGATATATCAATTCTGTTGTAGAAATTGAAGAAAATCTTCTCAATCCTCAAAGTATGTCTGTAAAATTTTTAGTCAATAAAGGTTCAGAAGTTATTATCAAAAAAGTAAACTATATTGGCGAAAAAGAGCTCAGCAAAGAGCAATTTGTAGAAAACACTGCCAATAAAGAAGAAGATACTATAAGTTGGTGGTTTGGACACAGTGATGGTGTGATGCAATTTAGCCAACTAGAATATGATAGCCTTAGAATAAAAGACACTTATTTACAACATGGATTTTTAGACGCTAGAGTTGATTCTGGATTTTCTAGAATTGATTTCAATACAAACACTGCAGAGGTCGATTTTAGTATTAGTGAGGGTCCACAATATAAAATCAATAATATCTTAATCTATACAGATGAATCTATCGTACCACTTGATGAACTAACAGCTGGACTCAAAGAGATAAAGGATAAAACTTTTAATATAGCCCTGCTTAGAAAAGATGTAGAGTTTTTAAGAACAAAAATCGCAAATAAAGGGTATGCGTTTACAGATGTAAATTATGATATAAGAAAAAATAAAGAGAATAAAACTGCCGATATTATTTTCAATATCACTCCAGGTGAAAAAGTATATATCAATGATGTTATCATAGCTGGCAATACAAGAACACTTGATAGAGTAATAAGAAGAAATTGCTATCTTGCCCCAAAAGATCTATTTAATCTTACGGATTTTGAAGACTCACGTGCAGCACTCAATCGTACAGGATTTTTCCAGAGCGTCGAACTGAAACAAAAACGAGTTTCAAATAATCTTATGGACCTAGTGATCGAAGTAAGTGAAGCACCAACTGGAAACTTAATACTTGGTGGTGGATATGGAAGCTATGATGGTTGGATGATTAATGCAAGCGTTAACGATAAAAATATCTTTGGAAGTGGACTTGACCTTGGTTTTTCACTTGACCACTCAAGTAAAAAAGATACAGCGAAAATCTCTCTCAACAACCCATCCCTCAATGATGGAATCTACAGTGGGAGTTTTAGTGTTTATAAAGATAGTTCAGTTATTACAACAACCGATGTAAATAGTACATATGATCAAACGACAGATACTCTTGGTGGAAGCATGGGGATTGGAAGAAGTATAGGGAGACACACAAGAGTTGGAACAGTCTATGCTATAGATAAAAGTACTGTTAGTTACGATATAAATACATCAGATAATACAAATTACCTCACAAGTTCACTTACCCCATATATCAGCTTTAATAATACGGATAGTTTTTATACACCAAGAAGAGGATTTATGGTCAATGAAAGTTTAAAATATGCAGGGATTGGTGGAGATGCTCATTATCTACTCAATACTGCTACTTTAAAATATTTCTATGGTCTAAGTGATCTTATCGATTATGATGCTATTTTTAGGTACAAAACTACCCTTAAAATATTAGAAGATTTAGGACAAATCCCAGATGGAACATCATTTTATCTTGGAGGTCCTACAAGTGTTAGAGGATACCAATCGTATAATATCCAGCCTATTGATGATGATCATCCATACAAAAGATATCTTACAAATACCCTCGAGCTTAGTTTTCCAATGATTCCAAAAGCAAATATGAGATGGGGATTATTTTATGATTATGGGATGATTGGGGAAGATAGTTTCAATGAAATCAAAAAATCTGGCTATGGAGGATTAATTGAGTGGCAATCCCCTGTTGGTCCACTTCAATTTATTTTTAGTAGAGCAGTAAATCCAGATCCAACTGATTCAACATCAAACTTTGAATTTAGTCTTGGAACAGCATTTTAAAAAAGGATATGACAATATGAGTTCATTTCAAAGATTAACAAATCAAGAAGCTTTGGACTTAATCCAAAATGCTTCACTTTTAGAACTAAGTGAGATGGCAAGCAAAAGAAAACTAGAGCTTCATCCAGAAAAAATCACTACTTTTGTGGTAGATCGAAATATCAATTACACAAATATTTGCTGGGTTGATTGTAAGTTTTGTGCATTTTACAGACATGCCAAAGATGACGATGCTTATGTTTTGAGTTATGAAGAGATTGATCAAAAAATTGATGAACTTCTCGCTATCGGAGGGACACAGATCCTTTTTCAAGGAGGAGTTCATCCAAAACTAAAAATCGATTTTTATGAAGATTTAGTGGAGCATATCCATACAAAATATCCACAAGTAACTATCCATGGATTTAGCTCTATTGAGATCGATTTTATCTCTAAGATCTCTAAAATAAGCTACGATGAAGTCCTGAAAAGACTCAAAGCAAAAGGATTATCTTCGATCCCTGGAGCTGGTGCAGAGATCTTAAATGATAAGGTGCGAGATATTATTGCTCCTAAAAAACTTGATACAAAAGATTGGCTTGAAGTGCATAGAGTAGCTCACAAAAACGGTATCAAATCAACTGCAACAATGATGTTTGGTACAGTTGAAACTGATGAGCAAATTATAGAGCACTGGGAAAAAATAAGAGACTTACAAGATGAAACTGGTGGATTTCGAGCTTTTATCATGTGGAGTTTCCAATCAGCTCATACAAAACTAGCTGAAGAGCTGTATATTCCACCACAAAGTTCTAATAGATATTTAAGACTTCTAGCAGTTGCAAGACTCTATTTAGATAACTTTCAAAATATCCAAAGTTCATGGGTTACGCAAGGAAGCTACATTGGACAAATGGCTTTAAAATTTGGAGCAAATGATCTTGGAAGCACAATGATGGAAGAAAATGTGGTCAGTGCTGCAGGAGCAACCAACAGAATGAATCAAGATGAGATGATTAAACTGATCAAAGATATTGGTGAAAAACCAGCAAAAAGAGATACAGCGTATAATCTTTTAGAAAAATACTATGAATAAATTTTTCTTTTTTGTTTTTTATATTATTTTATTAGAAGGGATAGTTATGGGTGCAACTATTGAAAAATTAGAGTATAAAAATAAGGAGATACCTCTTATTTTTGAAAAAAGTGAAACATTACCAATTTTTAATCTTCAACTTGTATTTAAAAATAGTGGTTCGATGATTGATGGGAATAAAAAGGGACTTACTTCAACTACATCTAAAGTATTAAATGAAGGAACAAAAAAAGATGGAGCAATCAATTTCGCTTCTAAACTTGAAAGTAAAGCGATCTCTTTAAATAGTTCAAATGGATTTGAAACATTTGTCATAGAAATAAGTTGTTTGGTTAGTGAATATGAAACATCTCTCAAACTTCTTAACCAACTACTAAAAGATCCAAATCTTAGTGAAGATACGCTGGGAAAAATCAAAACACTTCAAATAAGTAAACTCAAACAAAAAGAGAACGATTTTGATTATGTTGCAAAACAAAATCTTTCAAAAATAATTTGGAAAAACACTCAACTTGAAAATGAAACATCAATTGAATCAATAAATGCAATTGAGCTTAAGGAAGTAAAAGCACAACTGCAAAAAATTCTCAATCTTGATAATCTTATTATTGTAGTTGGTGGTAAAATTGATCTTGAGAAGTTTAAAAGTGATATTGCTTCAACCATAAAACTTTTAAAATCAAATGGTGAAACAAATACACCCAAGATAACTGTTGCAAAAAAAGTAGCTACAAAAAAAGTGAAAAAAAACACAGAACAAGCTTATATTTATTTCGGAAGTAATTATGATATAAAATACAATGACAATGATGTTTATAAAGCTAAGGTTGCTTCTTTTATCCTTGGTGGAAGTGGATTTGGTAGTCGTCTTATGGAGGAGATAAGAGTCAAAAATGGTCTTGCCTACTCTGCTTATGGCTACACATCTATCAATAAAACACATAGCTATTTTACAGGATATCTTCAAACAAAACTCGAAAATGAAGAAAAAGCAAAAGCGCTTGTTATAAAAACTATAAATGAATTTGTAGAAAATGGAGCAACTCTAGAGGAATTGGAGAGTGCGAAAAAGTTTTTAAGTGGAAGTGAACCTTTACGAAGCGAAACATTTTCTCAAAGACTTGGACTTGCTTTTAATCTATATTACAAAGGATTAGATCAAAACTATCCAAAAGAGGAACTTAAAATGATTGAAAGTTTGACTTTAGAAGATCTCAATAGTTTTATAAAATCACACAAAGAGATGTTAAATCTTTCTTTTTCAATCGTAACTAAGTAAGAGTAAGGTAACATTTTTAAACAAAAATTGTAGTATAAGATTTAGAAGGAAAACTCGTTTTCCTCTTTAGGATTTGCTACTTTGGATTTGATTTATCAAATCGTTAAAAGTAGACATTTAACAATTTTGTCCCTTTAAAAATGGGACATTTTTAAAGGATATTAAATGAAAAGAATAGTTTTAAGTTCTACTGTTGCTCTTATGATGGCAACATCTGCAAATGCTTTTATGGGGATCAATGCTGAAGTGGGAACAGGTCTTTGGGCTCCAGCATTAAGCGGAACAGCGACAATAGATACTACAACAGATTTTGGATCAAAAAATATGGATGATAAATCGTTTAGTGGCAATAGCTATCTCTATGCTGATTTTAGTCACTTTGTACCAATTATTCCAAATATACGAGCTGAAAAACTTGACTTTGAGATCAAAAATAGTGGTGCTACAAACTCTGTTGATATGCAACAAACAGATATTATCGCTTATTGGGGAGTTCCACTTGTAGGACTTGCAACAGCAGGTGTGCTTAATATCAACTTTGGTCTTGATGCAAAGAACTTAAAAGGAACAATCGATACAGATAATGCATCACCAAAATCTTTTGATGAAACACTTCCTCTTGGATACCTCAATGCAAGAGTAGATATCCCATTCGCACCGATCAATCTTGAAGCAACTACAAAAATGATCTCTTATGATGGATCAAGTATCTCAGATAATGAAGCAAAAATGAGTATCAAACTTCCCTTTCCTATTCCACTTATAGATTTCAAAGTTGATCTTGGATACCGAGCACAAAATGTAACAATTTCAGATAAACTTGTAAGTGGTCTCAAAGCTGATCTAGATGTAAAAGGGATGTTTTTTGGCTTAAGTGCTAAATTCTAAAAAACTTTCTTTAAAATAAAAAGCTCCAGAAAATCTCTGGAGCTTTTTTTATTAGTGAGATATATTCAAATAATCAAGCAAATTAAATTGCTTGATCTAACTCTTTAAATGCTTTTTCGCTATCTTTTTTAATTCTTTCTTGATCTTCTGGTGAAAGTGTTTTTATAGGTTCTTCTTGTGTAGCAGGTGCCTCTAGAGGCACAATCTCTTCTTTCACAACAGGAGCCACTTTTCTATTGTATCCATCACCCCATCTTGAGATCAAAGAAAAATTCACATTTGCATATTTTGGGATCTCATTTCCATCGTATGTTCCTGTTTTTTGTGAAGCTTGAGCCGAGAGGTCAAACTGTAACCATTTGAGTCCAAAACCAAGTCCAGCAGTATAAATAAAACCTTCATCTATCGATTCTATTGCAACATTTTTCATAGCTCCTACTCGAAGAGCAAACCAAGAAGCTGGATGGAACTCCATACCACCACCAACATATTGAGACTTCATCCCTTCATAGGAGGTATCACTTTGTTGGAGATCAGCATCGACTGCAAACTCTATATTGTCATTCCATACTGGTAAGCTAAGCCCTGCTCTAAAGTATCGATCCATAGTGAACTCTTCTACCCGACCATTGACTGCTTCTGTTTTAAAAGATGGAGCATTGATGTTCTTACCTATTAAACCTAGTATAAGACCTGTTTTTTCTTCTTTATAAGCAACCCCTAAATCAACACCAAATGCAGAATATGTTTTTTTGTTTTGATTATACTCATCACCAATATCTCCACTATCTGTTCCAATATAAAAATCTTTACTGAATGTTTCTACACTCATTGGTTTTAAAGTAATACCAAAACTAAATAAACCATTTTTTGTCTCTAATGGATAAGCAAAACTAAGAGGAACTTCTGCACTAACTATAGAACTTACATTTAAATAAGTTTTATTATTATCCATTGCATATTGTAATGATGCTGATTCATATGATGAATCTAATGCTGTTAAACTTATTTGATTTGTATCTGGATCATACTTAACCAAATTTCCATCATCTTTCTTCACAATGATTCCAAGTCTATTTTTATCAATTACCATTTTTGCTCTAAGATCAATATTTGCATAAGCACCTATTGCAAAATATCTTGAAAATTGCCCACTTAATGAGAATGAAGGCAATAATTGTAATCCATTAGCCGCCGGTATTAGTTTTATTATATTAATAGATTTTTCAATATTATCAACTGCTTTAAGTTGATCAGCAGTCAAATTATCACTATTTAACGCAATTGATGTTCCAATAGATGTCAGGTTAACATCTTCTAGGACACTCAAACTATCAGATAATTCTAATTTATTAATTTGATCAGCTGCATCAACAAGCTTATTTTCTCTAATTCCAATTCCTGCGTTTAAACTTATTTCACTTGTATAATCACTCATACCTAAAAGAGCTGGATTATAATATGTAGCCATACTTCCTCTGCTACTAGCTACTCCAGTTCCACCCATACCTGTTGCTTTAAAGCCCATAGGTTTCATCTCATAGGCATGAAGTGAACTTAATCCTAAAATCGTTATGAAGCTTAAAGTAATCTTTTTATTTAACATAGTGATCCTTTTTGTATATTTTTTAACATTCTTAAAAATTCTACATATATTTAACTTTTATTTTGGACTTTATTACTGATAGTATTTTTTCAAATCTAAAATAAAGGAATATTTATGAAAAAAAAATAGCTTTATCCGTCGTGACATCTTTATCACTTTTAACATCTATTGCAAATGCTGAGGACTTAAATACTACAGTTCAAACATAAACACCTCCACCACTTGCCGGATCTGTAACTGAAAATGAACCTACATACTTTGGCTACAACTATATTGGTTTTGGAAGTGAAACCGCTACATATAAAGAAAGTGGAAAACATCCTAAAACTGGAATTAATTTTCAATCATCTGCGACAACTACTAGTCCCGTATATATATCGGGTGGTTTAATCAAGATGAATAAATATTTTGACTTTTCTATAGATGCTGCTTCAACACTTATGCCGACAACATCAAATGAAAAATGGCAAAATGTAGATGAGGGTGGACTAATCCAAGAAAATAAGTTCGACTCAGTACAAAGTGATTTAAAATTTTTACTTCAATATAAATTTAATAACAACCATAGACTTGCAATCGGGCCAAACCATAATCTTTTTTCAATGAAAAGACATACGTATTCTTATGATGGTCAACCATTAACTGGAGAAAACTACGGATTAAGTCAAGAAGATGTTGCTATTCTCAATATGATGTTCGGTTATATTTACGAATATGCACCATTTTCCAATGATGGTATGAGAATTAAGCTTGGAGCATTGTATGGAAAGCCAATTTGGAATAAAGCTACAAATACAGCTGCAAAAGAAATTGAATTTAGTTCTACAAAAGGGTTTACTGCTGATATAGATGGGTATGTTGGATTTGAACTTATGAAAGGGCTTGAAGCTGGTTTCTTCGGTAGATATTCACTCAAAAAGAAAACTGATCCAGATGCAATCTCTAGTTCTACAGATATAATATGGCCTGAAAATGAACTTGAAACATTTAGATACGGTGTAAGTTTCGTATGGAATTTCGATGTTAAATAAGGAGTTTAGATGAAAGATTCAAATAAAAATAAACATTATATCGTAAGGCTGTCACTCTCTTTAGCAGTAGCTAGTTTTCTTTTTTCTAGCTGTGGAAGTAGTGGAATCGATGATGTATATCTTAAAGATATAGATATACAAACTGACTATACCGTTCAAGTTGTTGATGATGCCGTATTAAACTCTGTACTCATATCTCCAGAATGTAGTGGATATGAAGAGAAAGGTAGTGGATACTATACATTAACAGGCTGTTCAGAAAAACCAAAAACTATTTTAGCAGATGGTGGATATACGACCGTTGATGATACAAATGTCTCTATGGGATTTCCACTTATTCTTAATACTACTATGATGGGAGAAACTAACCTATACACAACAACACCTCTTACCACACTGCTTGCTTCAGTTAATACTCCAAGTGAATTAAATGAAATTAGAGCTAAACTTGGATTTAGTACAATTGAAGATATGTTTAAAGATAGTGATCAAACAAGAGAATTGCAACAAATGCTCAATGGATTTTTTATCGATGCTAAAAATAATGGTATCGGGCTTGATCAGTTTTCTGATTTTACAAAAGATTTTAGAACAATGCTTAACAAAGCTAATGGTAATACTGCTCTTGATGTTATGAGAGATGCTAAAACAAAATTTAGAGCTGATTTTACTGCAAACAGATCTAAATACCTTAATAAATATGGTGTTGTTTTTGGTGGTTTTATTATGAGTGATAACTTCAATAGTGATCCGAAAGCCTTTTTGAAAAATCTTGAAACGAAATATAATGATAATAGTAAAATTGTTTTTTCTGGATTTATTTTTGATGATATTATAGGGACTGGATCAGCTAAATATAGATCAGATGCAAATATCACTATTAAAGATTTATATGATAACACATTTTTAGAATTAAACGGTACAAACAGATGGATCATGGCAGACTCTTATGGAAACTATATAGCGAAAATTGATCCAACTAAGATTGTTGAAAATCACTCGTATTTTTTACAGGGGCGTGTTGAAAATAATGAAAGTAAAGAGATTATTTTAAAATCACTTCTTACAGGAAAAGAGATACTTTCAAAATTTAAAACAAATTTGAATAGTTCTGATATCCCAGACCTTACTATCTCAAATGTTACTTCTGCAAAAGCTATTGTATTAGAAAAACAAAATAAACTTAGCAGTAGTACTGATGATATTATTGAAGCTAAGAAAAATCTAGAAAGTACCAATATGCAAATTTGATCACCAAAATAGCTGCTGGATTTAAAACCATCATTGATGGAACAGCTTCAACAATTGGGGATACTTATACATATGTAAGTTCACTGAGCACATCTTCAACATTTACTCCAACAAGTGGCTCAATGACAAATGAACTTCAAACACAAATAGCAAATATTCAAGAAAGTACGACATTAAGATCTCAACTTTCTTCTACTACTTATAGTAAATTTCAATTAACAGAAACAGCACTAAAAGGGAAACAGATAGTTTTTAAACGAATTGGATATCAAGCAGATAGCACGCTCTTATTATTTAGTGATAACACTTTTAGCTTAAAACAAATAGATAAGGATCTTTTACAAAAGTATGTAGGAACATGGTCAATCAATAGTGATGGTGATTTATTATTAAAAGAAAATACTGGTACAAATATAGTAGTAACATTATCTAGTCTTAGTATAGGAACAGCTACTGTTGAAAACGGAAAAGTTACTTCAATTACAACCAATTCAAAAGGAAGATATACTCTCAATTCAGCTTCCTATTCAACTTCTATCTTATTTGACGTTAAAGAGATTAGTAAAATTGATTTAACAACTCAAAAGGCACCAATAGTTAAATTTTCAGAATCATTCCTCAAAGGAAAAGCTCTCTATGAAGTTTACTACAGTACATCAAGTGCAAAATATGAAGATAGAATTTATAGATTTGATCCAACACTTACAAAAGTTAAATGGGCTGAAGATGTATCAAATGAAACAGATATAAGCTCACAAGTTGATTATACAATTGATTCTACTGGGATTTTGACTATTAGTGGAGTAACTTACAAAATTTTAAGATCATATGATACAAAACTTGTGGTACAAAAATCTGATTCACAGGAATAAGTAGAAATTTTTTATAATGCCTTAGATGCAGCTGCTGCAAAACAAATTAAATCATACGATAATGCTACATATAGATCAAATCTAACATTAGCAAATATAACTAAAAATGATGGTAACACGTACAACACTATCTCAACTGACTATTCTAAACTTCGAGCTATTGCAAACGATGGAAAGACTTCTAGAAGCACTGATTACACAAAATCTTACATCAAAAAAGCAACTACTTTAAATAGTACAAAAGCAATAGGGGTTAAAGGGGAACTAACAGTTACTGAAAATATTGGTGATAGTAAACGACAAAGAGGTGTTATTGATACTTATTATAATTTACCGAGCTGCTCAGGAACTGCTAATCAAGCTAGACTAGGTGTGAACGTGCAAGTAAGAAACAATAAAGTTGTATATCTTTTACGATTTAGGGATCTTGCAGGAAATGAATACGACATATTAGATACACCTGTAACTATTATTGAAGAAAATACTTACAATAAAAAATATACAGCAATGATGATGATGTTTGATAATCAAATAGCTATTCAATTAAGTGATGGGCTCAATTCATATTATCAATATATTGATCTGAAAACTTTATGGAATGCTAAACCTACATATCTAAAATCATATGGTTATCCTACAAGCTTGGCAAATGGTTCAATTCAAGCTGTATTGTATGATGATGGAACAGGGTATCAATTTACTGGAAAACTAAATACTCCTGTAACTGTAAAATCTCAAAATTTCTGGGAAATAGATGGCAAAAATACAGATAACTATCTTGGAGGATATTCTTCTTTATGTAATTCTACAAGTACAAGTAATTCAACGACAATTGAAGCTAGCCAAATTATTAATGATCTTACTTCAAAAATCAACAAAAATAACTCAGATACAAATTTTGAATCATGGGGAGCAACACCTACATTAAATCAGTACAATGCACTAAGCGGAGTAAATGTAAGTTTTCTAGTTGATGGATTTGGAGATGCTTGGTTTGAAAAATCTACGAATTGGGAAAATTATGGGTATAGTAATGTTACAGTAAGTCCAATACCTACTTCAAATTCAATAAGTGGTGCACTTCATTTTACAGATTATGAAACCTCAATAAACTTTATCGATGGTCAAGCAATTGAAAGTAGCAAAACAACCTCAAAATCTCAAAAGTTAGAATATGTATCAAATGGTGTTTTTACACTTTATGATGATACAAATAAAACAGCTCAAGAAGAGATAAAATTTGTAAAAGAATTTACTGGAACTGAACTTAATAATCTGTTTACAGATTCTGATATTACTTTTGATACAACAAATGATAAAGCAGCTATGATTGTCACTAAAGCACTTACAACTTATTATGAGTGGAACGAAATTCAACAAAATTGGGATTGGAATTCAACAACACCTACAACATATAATTATTTAACAGACTTTATAACGGCACATAGTGGCACTGCATATTTTACTTCAAAAAATAACTACGATAATATTGGAATAGCATTTGGAAACAATGGATTATTAGTCGAAGTAACGAACACTGGTAGTAGTACTACAACTAAAAATGCTGGAACTTGGTCTATTTCAGATGATGATATTTTAGACCTTAATATCACGGTAGATGGGTATGATTACACTCCTGCATTTACCTTGAAAAATGGTGTAGTTTGGAGGGGTGAAAAACGGCTGAAAGACAATTTACAAGCTGGTATTTTATTTAACTCAACTGCTTTGGAGAAAGTTAAAACATTAGTTATAGGTACAAATGGAGACATCTAGTTCCCATTTAGAATATAACTCTTCTTATTAATTTCACAAAATATTTCCACCACCTTTGGTGGAAATACCTATCAATTTGTCATCATTCATTAAATTAAACTTCATATTACATCAATTTAGTTAAAATATTCTGTTTTTAAAAAATATAAGGAATAAATTTTGCTACGATTTGCACCAAGTCCAACAGGTGATATGCATATAGGAAATCT
>CALMBI010000175.1 GCA_937860115.1 uncultured Arcobacter sp.
CTGGACTTGAAACTCCAGATAGTGGGATAATAACAATTGATGGTGTGAAAGTATTTGATAGTAAAATAAATATCGCTCCCAATAAAAGAGGTGTCTCTGTTGTATTTCAAAACTATGCTTTGCTTCCCCATTTGAGTATAGCTTCTAACATCACTTTTGGTGGAAAATTTACAGATGAAGAACTCAAAGAGATTTTGGATAAAACAAATTTGAGTGACACCAAAGATAAATTTCCTCATGAAATAAGTGGTGGGCAACAACAAAGGGTAGCACTTGCTAGAGCTTTAATCAACAAACCAAAAATTTTACTTCTTGATGAGCCACTTAGTAACATTGATACTGAACTTAGGGGAATTTTAAGAAGTGAGTTAAAAATGATGATACAAGATTTTGGTATCACTGCATTGTTTATCACCCATGATAAAGAGGATGCTTTTTATCTCTCCGATAGAATTGCTATTATGAAGAGTGGGAACATTTTACAAGTTGGAACCCCTAAAGAGATCTACCAAAAGCCAGTTGATGTTTATTGTGGAAATTTTTTAGGAAAAATGGTTCAGGTAGGAAAGGATACTTTTTCTAGACCAGAAAACATAGAGATTTGTGAAGATGGTGATATTGAGGCAACTATTAAAGATATTATTTTTTATGGAAGTTTTTATGAAGTGGTTTTAGAGACAAAAGGTATAGATTTCCAAAACGAGATATTGTGTCATACCAATAGAGATAATTTAGTGTGTGGTGAGAGTGTAAAAGTTCGCTTTAAAAAAGATTTTTCTTTTTGAAATAATAGTTGAATCACCATTTTTATATCATTGATTGTATCTTTTTGATTGTAAGTGATGTTCTAACAAGAAGAAGTGATACTTTTTATTTACTTTTTCATTCTATAATGGCAAGGAGAGAATAAAAGGGGAAAATTTGATACAGATATTGATGATTGAGGATGATAGAGAGATAGCTGAATTGTTAGAGGAGTACCTTTTCCAATATGATATCAAAATTACAAATTTTGAAACACCAGAACTTGGTATGAGTGGTTTGAGACTTCAAAAATATGATTTAGTGATTTTAGATTTATCGTTACCTGAAATAGATGGGATAGAGGTTTGCAAACTTATAAGAGAAAAATCAAATATACCAATCATCATCTCAAGTGCAAGGGGAGCGATAGGAGATAAAACACAATGTTTTGAACTTGGTGCAGATGATTATCTCCCTAAACCATACGATTCGCAAGAGTTAGTTTTACGAATACACTCCCTTTTACGACGAAATAAAATTATAGAAGAAAAAGCACAATCTACCAAAAAGATTTTTGAAATTAATGAAAGTAAATATGAGATTCTCAAAAACAATCAACCAATTGAACTTACAAATGGTGAGTACAATATTTTAAAATATTTTATAAAAAAGGCTGGTTATGCGGTCAGTAGAGAGGAGTTACTCCTTAATGTAGAGTCTATAAAATATGAAAGTAGCTACAAAAGTATCGATGTTTTAATAGGGAGAATTCGGTCAAAAATAGAAAAAAATCCGAAACAACCTCAATACATCGTATCAATTCGCGGAATAGGATACAAACTCATCAATGAATAAAAACTCCATTTTTTTTACAATTACACTTTTTTTTGGGATATTAATTCTCTTGACACATAGTATAATTTATATGGGTTACAACATCACAAAACAACAGCAAATTGATTTGTATGTCACAAAATATCTCAAAACTTTTCACCAAATACAAAAAGAGTTCCATCAAGGGAAGATGCCACCTCCACCAAAAAGGGAGAATTCTTTTAGACAAAAAGAGTTCCCTTCTATGCTACCACCTCCACCAAAAGAACTTCATATTGATAGAAAAATATTGGCTACTTCTTTAGAAAAATATGATTTAGAACTTTCAACACTTACCTATCAAAAAATAGCTACTGATGGCGTTTTATTGGGATATGAGAGGGAGTGGGAATTGTATGAATACGAGGGATATAAATATTTTTATCTCAAAGATAGGTTTAATGATATTTTGATAAAAGATACAATGCAAGTCGCTGATACAACACAGTATATGATTGGGTTAACCCTTTTACTCAATCTTTTTTTTATAGCATTTTATATTTTTTTGATACACAAACTCAAACCACTTAAAGTTCTCAAAGAAAATATCACAAAATTTGCCAATGGAGATTTAGAGATAGATACATTTTGTGATGGAAAAGATGAAATTAGCGATGTTTCAAATGAATTTAACAATGCAATTGGACAGATACGAACCCTTACACACTCAAGAAATCTCTTTTTGCGAAATATTATGCACGAACTCAAAACCCCTATCACTAAAGGTTTACTCATCTCAAATATGCTTGAAAAAAATAAATTTCAAGAGAGTTTGAAAAAAGCCTTTTTTAGACTTGAATATCTCCTCAATGAATTCGCAAAAATTGAACAATTTACCTCTTCAAATATAAAACTTAATAAAAATCTTTTTACCCTTGAAGATATTATTGATAATAGTATCGATATGTTATTTCTCGATAAAAATGAGATTCATATCAATATTAAGGAGCATTTTATCGTCAATGTCGATTTTGAACTTTTCACTATAGTGATTAAAAATCTCATCGACAATGGGATGAAATATGGGAAAAGCAAACTCCATATTATCGTTGAAAACAAAACTATCACCTTTTCAAACGAGGGGGAAAAATTGCCTTATCCACTACAAGAGTACCAAAAACCATTTAATCGAAAATATGAAAATAGTAGTGCTGGACTTGGACTTGGACTCTATATAGTTCATAGTATCTTAAAAGCTCATAATCTAGTTTTAGAGTATACATTTGAAAAAAATCACAATATTTTCAGGATTGATTTTTAAATTTGTTACCTTTTGTTTACCTAAAATAAATACAATCTTTTAAATAAATAAAAGGAGACCATATGACAATATCTAGCAGTTATTCAAGTAGTATCGCTTCAACTCAATATACACAAGGGACACAACACAAACAACCACCAAGTGCTTCTGATTTAGTTTCTCAACTTATGAGCAAAAGTGATGCAAATGAGGATGGATTATTATCTGTAGATGAACTGAGTAACCTTAGTGAAGAATCATTTTCTAAAATGGATACCAATGGGGATGGGAATTTAAGTACAGATGAACTTACAACTAGTTTCTCTTCTCTTATGGAAAGTATCAAAAATAAAGAGACTTCACCTGAAGAATTTGGAAATCTTTTATCTTCAATGGGACTTGATGTCCCACCACCGCCACCACCACCGCAAGGGGGGAAAGCTCCAAATGTAGAAGAGATGATAACTCAAATATTTAATGCAAAAGATACCAATCAAGATGGTTTTGTGAGTGCTGATGAGTTAGATTTGGATAGTGAATTATTTTCATCAATGGACAGTGATGGTGATGGAAATATCTCTAAAAGTGAGATGGAAACAGGTTTAAAATCGTTATTTGAAAGTGCAAAAAATGGAGATATTGATCAAGAAACATTTAGTAGCATCATGGATCAACACGGCGTTGAAGCTCCACCACCGCCTCCACCACCACCTTCAGGAAGTGGAGAAGAAAATGATGAGAGTACAACTGCATCCACCTCTTCAACAACATCAATGGAGGAATATACTTTAAAACTAGTCTCAACTCTCCTTGAAGCTTTACAAAGTAGTCAGTCAAACGATAGTGATGAGGAGTCATCGTTGGATTTGAAAAAATTTAAAGAGATGATGGTGATGGTCAATACACAAACACAAAATGGACAAACAGCAAATGCACTGAGTGAATTTCTAAAAAATCTTACAGCAGGGGTTACAACTTCAAGTTCTTTTTATGCTTAAAAGTTGAAATTGGAAAATTATAGGTTGAAACTTACAAATGGGGTTTTCCCTATAGGCACTTTCATATTGAATAAAAAGAGACAAAAATCTCTTTTTATTTTATCCCTTAATCCCATCAACTCTAGGACTCATCAAAAACTCTTTTGTTTTGAACCAAT
>CALMBI010000176.1 GCA_937860115.1 uncultured Arcobacter sp.
TATTCATTATTACACCTTTGGGGATTTGATGTTAGTTTAGAAGATTTAAAAGCTTTTAGACAAGTTGGAAGCAAGACTCCAGGACATCCTGAGTACAAACATACACATGGAGTTGAAATCACAACAGGACCACTAGGACAAGGAATTGCAAATGCAGTTGGATTTGCACTTGCTAGTAGTTATGCTGGATATTGTTTAAATACACCAACAGCAAAAGTGATCGATCATCATGTTTATTGTTTATGTGGTGATGGAGATCTACAAGAGGGGATCTCTTATGAAGCGATTGCAACTTTAGGGCATCAAAAAGTTTCAAACTTTACTCTTATTTATGATAGTAATGATATCTCAATTGAAGGAGATATTAGTATCGCTTGGAGTGAAGATGTAGCTAAGAGATTTGAAGCAGTTGGATTTGATGTTATTACAATAGATGGGCATGATTTTGATGCGATTGATAATGCACTAACAACTTCAAGAAATAGTGATAAACCAACAATCATCATAGCAAAAACAAAAATTGGAAAAGGAGCTGCTACTTTAGAAGGGAGTCATCATACTCATGGAGCACCACTTGGAAGCGAAGAAATTAAAGCTTCTAAAATGAAAGCTGGATTTGATCCAGAAGCTACTTTTGTAGTACCAGAAGATGTGAAAGTTGCATTTGATAAAACGCAGAGTGGAGAACTTCTCAGTAAAGCTTGGGATAAAATGGTGAAAAAAGATTTGCCACTCAGTGAACAAAATGTAAGTTTAGAAGCACTTTTAAACCCAGATTTTTCAAAAGTTGAATACCCAGTATTTGAAGAAGATAGTGGAATCGCAACAAGAGATTCTAATCATAAAATATTAAATGCTATAGCAAAAGCGGTTCCAAGCTTCTTAGGTGGTAGTGCAGATTTAGCACCATCAAATAAAACTGAGCTTACTGGACTTGGAGACTTTCCAAGAGGAAGAAATATCCACTTTGGTATAAAAGAACACTCAATGGCTGCAATTTGTAATGCTATGAATATTTATGGACTTTTTAGAGTATATAGTGCGACATTCTTTATTTTTAGTGATTATCTCAAACCAGCTGCTAGAGTTGCTGCCCTTAGTCACATCCCACAACACTTTATCTGGACACACGATAGTATTGGAGTTGGGGAAGATGGAGCAACACACCAACCAATTGAGCAATTAAGTGGGTTTAGAGCGATGCCAAATTTCTATACATTTAGACCAGCTGATGCAAGTGAAAATGTAAAATGTTGGCAAAAAGCACTTACTATGAATGCACCAACAGGATTTGTTTTAACTAGACAAAAACTTCAAACTCTTAAAAACAAAAGAGAGATAGGAGATGTTGAAAATGGTGGATATCTCTTAAAAGCAAGAGAAAATGCTACAGTTACACTTATGGCAAGTGGAAGTGAAGTTATGCTGTGCCTTCAAACAGCTTGTCATCTTGAGAGTGAATTTGGAATAATTTGTAATATCGTAAGTGTTCCTTGTTTTGACCTTTTATGTGAGCAATCAAAAGAGTATATAGATAGTATTATTTTGCCAAATACGAAAAAAATTGCAGTTGAGATGTCTAACTCTATGGAGTGGTATAAATTTGCAGATGAGTTTGTAGGTATTGATAGATTTGGACAAAGTGGACCAGCTGAAGAGCTTTTTGAACTTTATGGTTTCACGCAAGATAAGTTGAAAGCTAAAGTTGTAGAGTTGGTAGGATAATTTCTATATCAGCACTACTACGGCGTTAGTGGCCATCTCATTTACAATAGTAAACTTCGATACCCACTGCCTTGTATTTGCAAATTATAAAGTCTCATTTATATAATTAAAAATATTGGACATAATATGAAAAAACTCTTTTTAATAACCTCTTTAGTGTTATTTTTATTTACTGGCTGTGCAACAAATACAAATAATCTTTCAAATGATCTTGTAAGAATTCTAAAATAAAGGGTAAATAATATGGAAAAAATCACACTTAACTCACCATTTGATATGCATATTCATCTTAGAGATGGAGATATGCTTAAACTTGTAGCACCACTAAGCAGTCATACTTTTTGTGGTGGAATTATTATGCCAAATCTTGTTCCTCCTCTCGATACAAAAGAAGCAGTTGTGGCATATAAAAATAGGATTTTAGAAGCTATTGGAAGTGATGATTTTACCCCTTTTATGACACTTTTTTTCAAACCTTATACGAAAGAGTTTTTAGAAGATGTAAAAGATGAGATAAGTGCGATTAAGCTTTATCCAGCTGGAATCACTACAAATAGTGAAGGGGGAGTTTCAGTTATTGATACAGAAGCTCTTGCTCCTACACTAAATGCAATGGCTGAATTGAATATTCCCCTTTGTGTTCATGGGGAAACAAATGGTTTTGTGATGGATAGAGAAAAAGAGTTTATGAGTGTTTATGAAGCGCTTGCAGTTGCTTTTCCAAAACTCAAAATAATTATGGAACATATCACTACAAAAGAGGCTGTAGAACTTGTACAAAAATACGATAACTTGTATGCCACTATCACATTACAACACCTTTTTATCACTTTAGATGATGTCGCAGGTGGGATGTTAAAACCTCATTTATTTTGTAAACCAATCGCAAAACGACCAGAAGATAAAGAGGCTTTATTAAATATCGCTCTTAGTGGTCATTCTAAAATAATGTTCGGAAGTGACTCAGCACCGCACCCTAAACATAAAAAAGAGGCTTGTGGCTGTGCTGCTGGGGTGTTTACTTCACCAATTGCTTTACAAGTTTTAGTTGAACTCTTTGAAACACATGGGAAGCTTGAAAATCTTGAAAAATTTGTAAGCCAAAATGCTATTGATATCTATAAACTTACTCCATCTTCTAAAGCTATAACATTAGTCAAAAAAGACTTTGTTGTGCCAGAGGCTTATGAAGGATTTGGAGAAGTTGTAGTTCCTATGTATGCAGGAGAAACTATAAAATGGAGTCTTGAGAAATAAACCTTTTTAGATAACAAAAAACTCTTTTGTTATCTTTATCTCTCCATTAACTACAATCGAAATAAAGTGTTTTCCAACATAATGTTTCCTTGTTGTCATATCTTGAAATGATTGTTTTTTAGCAAATATTTTTATCCCTCTTTCAAGTTTATTTTGATGTAGCATAAATATTTTTTTTGAGTATTTGCCATTACTTTTAAGATATTCAATCATATATTCGATTCGTATTTTTTCGATTTTTGTATCTGTTTTTAGTTCAAAAGAGAAAAATAAATTATCTCCAATAGATATACTCTCATCAACTATAAAATTATTAATTATACAATCAACTGTTTCAAATCCAAAGAGTTTTAAAACCTCAATCTCCCCTTTTTTTAGAAGCGTTCGTGAGCCATGTTTACAAATAAAATCAAGTGACTTTGAGATCCCTAAATTAGCCCTTACAAACTCTATCACAAGCTTGGGATGATCTTTTGAGATATCATTAAGATTGTTTGCAACACTTTTTTGAACATATTTACTAGAATCATTTTTAAGAAGTTCAATAATCTCAAATACTTTTGATGGATCTTTTTTAAAGCTAGGCAAAGCGATAGCCCAAGGAAGTCTTGGACGACACCCTTCACTTGAGAGTCTTCGTATATGTTCATTTGGATTTTTTGCCCAAAGTTTCATCTGCTCCATAGTTTGCTCTTCATATCTTAGAATAAACTCTCGTATTGCGAACTCACTACTAGAATCTATTGTAAAAACAGCCAAAGCATTCATCGATTCTTCAAAGTTTTTTAATCCATACACACCCACAAAATCTTGAAAAAACATCGATTCAAGGGATCTATAATTTTGAGATATAGTTTTTAAAATCTCAAGTTGTTTGGGATAGGGGAGTGGAAGAAAAATATGAAGAGTTGTAGCGATATGTCGCATCCTCTGTTTAAGTTCTAAGCTTTTCCAAAGGGGATCAAAAATAGTATCTTTAAAAGAGCGTTGATCAAATGGCTGATACAACTTACCAATATCAAAAGCTAACTTTTCAATATACTCTTTGGTATAGAGATCTTTTAGCTTTTGCATAAACTTTTAAAACTCCATCCTCATTTGGATCTGTCCGGAGGTTCCAAACTCTTCATCTATTTGTTGTGCAATAGCCTTAAAGTCAACTCCACTTACACTAATAAGAGACTGTAAGATCTGTTTTTTCCCATTCACTAGCTCTTTTGATTTGATTCCATGAGAGATAGAGAGGCTCGCTTCTACAAAAGCAGAGAGCTTATCGCATTGTTTGAGGGCTAGTCCATCGATCGCTTCATATCTATTTTCATTATAAGGAGCAAGATTGTCAACTATTTTTACTTTACTATCATCTATGATTTTCGTTAAAAACTCATCTTTTTTCCCATCATAAAGTCCTAAAATATATCTAAATTCATTTTGGAGTGAATCAGGAACATTTGGTAAAATATCATCTTCTATCTTAGAGATCTCAAATTCAGCAATCAGTTCACTTAATTCATCAACACTATATTTGACAGGACTTATAATATCTCTTGTAAGTGCTTCAGGAAGATCGTGGAAGAGGGCAGTGAAGAAGTTGTTTTCGATTCTTTTTTCACATGCTTTGATATCAATAGAATAAAAATAAGAAAAGATTGCAACTGTGAGCATATGTCCAAGTACTGAAGTTTCAGGAATTCTTGGAGTTTGTGCCCATCTTTTTTGAAATCGTAGCCTTCCACTTAGATCGATCACTTTTGCTAGTTTTTTATTGAGTGCTATTTTACGAACCCCTATAAGTTCATAATAATCCTCAATCTCTTCTTCCACCTCTTTTTTTACTTCATCTATTCCATTAAGAAATTGGCTTGTTTGATACACTATTCCAAATTCCCATTTTGTAGAGAGATATGAAGATGCTTTTAGGATAAATCTCTCTTTTTTATAGAGTGTTTCATCACTAAGATATCTTTCAAATTTCGCTAAAAAAGCTCCGTTATCAATATCTTTTAGACTAGGGGCTAGTTTATTGATTACCCAAAGATTGAGTTCTTTCCCTTTCTGTTTAAGGGCTTTTCGAAAAACATCAGGTCTTATATCTGTTACGACAACTCTTCGTAAAAACTCAAAAATTCCAGCTTCGATAAGATGTGTGTAGTTTACATTCTCTTCAAGTTTTGCTATAAAATAAGCGATGATAAATTTGTGAGCTTGTTTATCAAGTTCTACAAGGTCAACCATACGAGGATAGTCATTCCATCTTTGAATAGAAGCTGCACTAAAAATACTATCTATTATTTTTGGATTGATCATTTTATTTGCTCCAATTTTTCTTCGATGATCTCTATCTCTTCTTCAATCTTATGTTCGATATCAGAAACGATATGTTTTGCTTCTTCTATATCTTCTTCTATAACTTCTCCAATAGGCTGATCACCTTTACCAATAAGATATTTTCCAAGCATTGTAAAAGCAACAACTAAACCAACAACAACATAAGCTACCCAATCACTAGGTGGTGTACTTCGTACCATAGTTAAATTCTGCAGCTTCCAAGTTTATTTATTTTTTCAACTCTTCCCTCATGTCTTCCACCTTCAAATGAGTGACTATCCCAAGCATCTACGATAGCTTCAACCATCCCATATCCACTTACTCTCTCACCCATACAAAGAACATTTGCATCGTTGTGCTCTCTAGCCATTTTTGCAGAGTATTCATTATGACAAAGTGCTGCTCGGATCCCCGCAAATTTATTAGCTGCCATAGACATACCAATTCCACTTCCACAAATCAAAATTCCTTTACTTCCAGTATCTTTTAAAACAGCTTCACATACTTTTGCAGCATAATCTGGATAATCTACTCTATCAGTGTTGTATGGCCCGAGGTCTTCTACCTCGTGTCCTTTTTTTTCAAAGAGTTCTTTTACAAACTTTTTAATCTCGATTCCAGCGTGATCAGCTCCGATATAATATTTCATTAATAAATCCCCTCTGTTTGATTTGTTTTTTCACTTGTATATTTTGTATTTTCCAAAGATTCTGGTGTTTTAAATACTCTATCCCATCTGATTTTTTTCTCTTCATCCCAACTAAAGTAAACAAACCAAGGTGTTCCTACGATATATCTATATTCAACTGTTCCCCAAAATCTACTATCATTTGAGTGATCTCTATTGTCACCCATCATGAAAAACTCTCCATCTGGAACTCGAATAGGTTCGAAATCAAAAAGTTGAACATGTCCTGTATTTTCTCTTGTGATCATTGGATCATGATGGATTCCAGGGTGCTCTTTTTCGTATGGATTTTTGACAAACAAAATTCCATTAATCTCAATAAGGTCATAGTTTTTGAAATGTTCCTTTGTGTATTCGTTTCCATCTTTTGGGGCGAGATAAAGATCTTTATCTCTTAGAAATAAAATATCTCCACCAGTTGCTACACATCTTTTGACATAGTGTACTTTTGGATCGTGTGGATAACGGAACACTACAATATCACCTCTTTGAGGTTTGTCTCCCTCTATTAAGTGACCATTATCATTGAAATCTGGGAGTACTTGAAGTTCAATCCAAGGAATCGTAGGGGTTGGAACACCATAAGCAAATTTTTTCACAAAAAGCATATCACCTACTAAAAGTGAGTTTTTCATACTTCCACTTGGGATAACAAAAGCTTGAGCTACAAAAAAGATGATACTAAGAACAATAACTACCGTTCCTGTCCAGCTTCCACTCCAATCATAAATTTTTTTAAAAGTTGATCTGTTTTCTTCCATTATTACGCCTGTTTTTTTCTATTTTTTGCAGATTTTATTGTATTTTCTAAAAGCATAGCGATTGTCAT
>CALMBI010000177.1 GCA_937860115.1 uncultured Arcobacter sp.
GCTTAATGATTATTTGGTTTCACCATGGGAAAAAGTTTATGAAGTGATTCCTGATGAAAAAGAGATAATCGAAGCTACGATGATAAAGATGGCAGATGAGCAAGAATGTGCTTTGATAGTAACTACAGGTGGGACAGGACCTGCAAAAAGAGATGTGACACCTGAAGCAACTGAAGCAGTGTGTGATAGAATGATGCCAGGCTTTGGAGAACTTATGAGAAGTGTAAGTTTACAATATGTTCCAACAGCGATACTTTCAAGACAAACAGCAGGGCTTAGAAATGATACCCTTATCATTAATTTGCCAGGGAAACCAAAATCTATCAAAGAGTGTTTAGATGCAGTTTTCCCTGCTGTACCATATTGCTTAGATTTAATGGGACGAGATTTTATGATATGTAATGAGGAAGTGATTAAGGTATTTAGACCTAAGTCATAACTCTCTATTTTATTTTACACCAGGGGCTTTCCACATAGATGTTGTAAGTCCTTGATCTACAAGTTTGAGTTGTTCTTCATAGATTGCAGACCATTTTCTTTCAATCTCTTTATAGATTTTATGATTTTCTTGATTAGGATAATAGGATTTTTCAAAACTTACTAATTTTTGTGCTCCATCCTCTAAAGATTTATAAACACCAGCTCCAACTCCAGCACAAATCGCTACACCAAGTGAAGTAACTTCTGTAATCTTTGGTATTTTTATAGTGCAATTTGTTACATCAGAAAGAATTTGACACCAAAGAGAACCTTTACTTGCACCTCCTGCAAATACTATCTCATTGATCTGGATTCCACTAAAATCTTTTATTTTTTGAAGATTGATATTGGAGACAATACAGGCATTTTCTTCTAAACTTCTAAACATCGAAGCTTTATTACAGATAGCTGGATCGATTGAGAGATTTAAAAAAGATGGACTAGCATGGTACCAATTTCCATATTTCATACTATCACTAAAAATAGGGATAATATCATATGAGCCAATAGGAACATCTTTTGCTTTCTCTTCTAAAATAGTATATGTATCAATATTAGTCTTTTTACTTTGTAGTTTTTCCAACTCGCAAAAAGCATCTCTAAACCATCTCATAATAAGTCCACTAAAAAATGTGATCCCTTCGGCTTGACTAAAATTCTGTATTACATGGGGATTTACACGTATATTCATATTAAGTGGTGGCTTAGTTTCTTTTGGAATATTGACAATCTGTTGCCAAAAGCTTCCACCTAAAATAGCAACCCCACCATTGTGCGTAATACCAAGACCAAGTGAACCAAGTTGAACATCACCACCACCCAAAACTACTTTAGTATTTGTTGAAAGCCCAGTTTCATTTGAAGCATTTTGATTTATACTTCCAATTACTGTGCCAGCTTCACAACATGGTGGAAAGATGTCGTTTTTAAGTCCTACTTGTTTCATCATCTCTTTTGCCCAATCTCTTTTTTTAAGATCAAAAATTCCACTTGTTCCACCATTGCTTGGATCTATTGCGATGATACCACTGAGTTTAAAAAGGAGCCAATCGCTTATCATAGAGATTTTTGCAATTTTTTTGTAAAGGTCTGGTTTATTGTTTTTTAGCCACATTATTCTAGGGATGCTCCCTAGTGCAAATGTTTGACCTGATCGCTCATAAAATTTTTCTTCAATTCCTGGATAAGTTTCTTTAAGATATGAAACTTCATTTCCAGCTCGTGCATCAACATTTGCTACAGCCCAAATCTCTTGATTGTTTTCATCATATAAAACTATTCCTTCTCGCATACTTGAACTACTTACCGCTAGAATCGTTGATGGATCTATTTTTGATTTTGAAAGAAGATCTTTAATACAATTTTTAACTATTATCCAATTTATTTCATAATCAAAATTCATACTATTTGGAACATTTATTTCACTTTTATGTTCCCATTCTTGTTGAGAGATCTCAATTTGGTTACCTTCCAAATCAAATAAAATGGTTCTAAAACTCCCAGTTCCACCATCAAGCGCAAGTAGATATTGATCCATAAAAATCCTTATATAAAAAATGAAAATGATTAATTAGTTTGAAAAATTTGCTCTTTTTGCATAAAGATATCTCTTTTGATAATAACTTTTGTCAAGATCTGTAATAGTAACACCGAATTTGGTTGAAGCATGAATCATTTTATTATCACCAATATAGATACCAACATGTGAAGCACCCTTTCGATATGTTTGAAAAAAAACCAAATCCCCAATAGCAAGGTTCTGTTTAGATACTTTTTGTCCTATTGTTGCTTGTTCACGTGCAGTTCTAGGGATATTTATCCCTACTTTTTTAAATATTGTCTGAGTAAACAAAGAACAATCATAAGTATTGCCTCCAACTGCTGCACCAAACTTGTAAGCTGATCCAATAAGACTGATCGATTTTCTAATAATTTTTGTTATTTTGTCATAATAATTTGCACCTTTTGGAAATTCTTCAACTTCATCGTTATCACCAAAAATATTGATTAAAGAGGTTGTTGTTACCACTTCAGAGTTTATTCTATCTAGTTCCTCATCATCTAAATTTTCATCAGAAAGCTTGGAAACAAGATCATCTGTAGAAAATGGTAATACCATAGGTGAAGTTTTATAAACTTTTTCTTTTGGTTCATTTGGTTTTTCATCTGGTGTAGAAAAAGGTAAATTTGATAAAGATACTTTTTCTACAGGTTTTGGTTTTTGTTTTGAATAATATTTATCGAGTGTTATGTTTTGATAAGAGGGGAGTGGTTCTTGGGGTACGTCATCAAAAAGTTTGATTAATTTAGTTGTTTTTGTTTTGTTTTTTTGCGTATTTGGCTGAGTATTTGATGTCTCTTTTGGATTATCAAAGTAGGTTAAAATTTTTTTTGTTTGAGTGACTTGAGTTGCAAAAGAAAGTGATGATACGATAAGAAGAGATGTCAAGATATTTATTAACTTCATATTTCACCTTTTTAAAATTTATTAGATGATAGCTAAGATTTATTTTTATTTTGATAAAAGTTACTTTTTAATTAAAAAACTATTTTTTTATGTATCTAAAAGTGATTTGAAGAATAATATTATACAGTTATAGATAAACCCAAGATTTATAATTATTTTGATAAAATCTTTGCATTTTAAAGGAAAAAAGATGGAATATACAGATATAGATTTTAATAATAAAACAATACTGATAACAGGTGGAGCTGGATTTATAGGAAGCAACCTAGCTTTTTATTTTCAAAACAATTATCCAAATGCAACTGTGGTAGTATTTGATAAATTTAGAAGTGGAAGAACTTTATCAAATGGAAATTTGGAGAGTTTTGGACACTTTAAAAATCTTCTTGGATTTAAAGGTGTTGTAATAAGTGGTGATATCAACGATAAAATAGCTCTTGATAATCTTAAAAACTCTTATAAATTTGATTATATTTTCCATCAAGCTGCAATCTCTGATACGACTGTAAGTGAACAAGATTTGATGATTCAAACTAATGTCAATGCTTATGAGGATCTTTTAAAAATAGCAATCAAACATAAAGCAAACATGATCTATGCAAGTAGTGCAGCAACTTATGGAGATAGTGATAGATTTGAAGTGGGGTATGAAACACCAAACAATGTCTATGGATTTAGTAAACTGATGATGGATAATATCTCACAAAAATATATTAAGAGTGATTGTGGGATAAGTATCGTAGGTTTGCGATATTTTAATGTGTATGGTGGAAGAGAATTTTATAAAAATAAAACAGCTTCAACGGTTATCCAATTTGGGCATCAGATTTTAGCTGGCAATGCTCCAAAGTTATTTGAAGGGAGTGATAAGATTTTGCGAGATTTTATCTATATTGAAGATGTAATTCAGGCTAATATCAAAGCTTGTTCTCCTAAAAAAAGTGGTATTTACAATGTAGGAACTGGAAAAGCTAGAAGTTTTCAAGATATTAGCGATATTGTACAAGTTGAGTTGGGGACAACTTATACGACAGAGTATATTCCAAATCCATTTGTTGGACAGTATCAATTTTTCACACAGGCAAATATTGAGAGTTCAAAAGAGTTTTTAGGGTATGAGCCAAGATTTTCACTTGAAGATGGGATCAAAGCATATATCCCTGAGATTAAGAGAATATATGAGAGTGAAATCAAAAATGGAAAATAATAAAACACCTAAAATCTTAGTAATTGGTGATTTGATGATCGATCACTACTTATGGGGAAGTTGCAATCGTATTTCACCTGAAGCTCCTGTGCAAGTTGTTGATATCAAGTCTGAAACTACAGTTCTTGGAGGTGCAGGAAATGTTGTCAATAACCTAAGAGCTCTTGGAAGTGATGTAACTGTAATGTCAGTGATTGGTGATGATGAAGTTGCAGATGAACTATCATCTATGCTAGACAATCTTGGAGTTGAAAGGTTTTTAATCTTAGATGAGAACCGAAAAACAACGAAAAAAAGTAGGATTATTGCTTCCCACCAACAAGTTGTAAGGTACGATAAAGAATCAAAAAATGAAATAGATAGTGAATGTGAAAAAACACTTGTCTATAAAATATTTGAAACAATTGATAAATATGATGTAGTGATTCTTTCTGATTATGGAAAAGGAGTACTCACTGAGAGTTTAGTTCATAAAATCATTTTTGCTGCAACTGGAGCTGATATTAAAGTACTTGTTGATCCAAAAGGGGAAGATTATACTAAATATAGAGGTGCATATCTTCTTACTCCAAATAAAACAGAAGCTCGTCTTGCAACAGGTATTGAAATCACTAATGATGAGACATTACTTCTTGCGCTTAAAAAATTAAGAGATAATGCCTCACTAGAAGTACCTATGATCACTCTGAGTGAAGATGGGATAGCGATTTTAAGTAGTGAAAATACAATTATCAAAAAACCAACAGTAGCAAGAGAAGTGTATGATGTGACAGGAGCTGGAGATACCGTTATCGCATCTTTAGGATATTGTTTAGCTAAAGGGTTCACTATAGAATCTTCAATGGAGTTTGCAAATCTTGCTGCTGGAGTGGTTGTTGGAAAACTTGGAAGTGCAACGGCAACACTTGAAGAGATAGAAGAATATAAAAGTACACTGCACAAAAGTAGTATAGAATCTCATATTAAAACATTTAGTGAAATAGAAAAAACAGTCCAAAGACTTAGAAAAAATGGGAAAAAAATAGTATTTACAAATGGTTGCTTTGATATTTTGCATCGTGGTCATGTAAGTTATTTGGATGTTGCAAAATCATTTGGAGATGTTCTTATTTTAGGGCTTAACAGTGATGAAAGTGTACGAAGACTCAAAGGGGAAGATCGTCCA
This sequence comes from uncultured Arcobacter sp., assembly GCA_937860115.1. Taxonomy (GTDB): domain Bacteria; phylum Campylobacterota; class Campylobacteria; order Campylobacterales; family Arcobacteraceae; genus CAIJNA01. The sequence goes on from CALMBI010000177.1 coordinate 5,320, forward strand.
ATCAATAATCAAGATGATCGTGGATTTATATTAGCTGCATTAGAGAGTGTTGATTATGTAGTAAATTTTTCAGAGGATACTCCTTATGAATTAATTAAAATAATACAACCTGATGTATTAGTCAAAGGTGCTGATTATGAGGGTAAAGAGGTAGTTGGAAGTGATATTGCTAAAGAAGTAAAATTAGTGACATTTATCAATGGAAAAAGTACAACAAGTACAATAGAAAAAATAAAAAAACAAGACAATTTAAAAGGAGAAAATAAAATATGTTAAAAAAAATAATATTAGGAAGTTTAGTAGTAAGCAGTGCGGCATTTGCAAGTGCTGGAGTTGATATTAATATTAACGATAATACATTAGAAGTGGGGATGGAATATAATCTCAATGGTTCATATAGACTCAATGAAAACAGTAATTATCTTTTTAATGCAAGTTATTTACCTGTATCACAGGCTCACACTTACTAGCACAACCACTAGAATACAATACTATT
>CALMBI010000178.1 GCA_937860115.1 uncultured Arcobacter sp.
ACAAGCCTGAGATCTTAAAACCGATCGTTCACTATAAAGAGAATAAAATTCTTGAACGATTTGGTGTTAAATTTTTTGAAAACAATATTAATGATATAACTACTTCAGGTGTTCCTGATGATTATATCCTCTCCACTGGAGATAGTTTGAAAATTTCTGTTTATGGGTTGTCTGAATATGAGGGAGAATTAGAAATTAACAAAGATGGTAAGATCGTTATTCCTCAAATTGGGTCATTAACAATTCGAGGATTAAAATACAAAATCGCTAAGGGAATGATTTATAGTAAATTGAAAGCAACTTATCCAAATACTGCTATTAATATAACAATTGGAAATACCAGTCCATTTACTGTAAGTGTAGTTGGTGAAGTTAAAAAGCCTGGTCTTTATACAGTAAATGCTTTAGCAAAAGTGAAAGATGCACTTACATTAGCGAAAGGTATTAGCGATATTGGTTCGATGAGAAATATTGAAGTGAAAAGAAATGGTAAAACAGTTTCTACATTTGATTTGTATGAATTATTAAAAGGTGGAAAAACTAATGGTGATGTCTATTTATATCCTGGTGATGTAATATTTGTACCAATAGCTAAAAATATTATTTATCTTGATGGAAATGTTAAATCACCAGCAATATATGAAGTAAAAAACAATGAAACATTGAAAGATCTAATTCAATTATCTGGAGGAGCTAATAGTGATTCTTCACAAACAGCACGAATTTTTAGAAGTGAAAATGGTACTAGAACTCTTTTTGAAGCACAATTACATGAAAAAATTGTACTACATGATGGTGATAAAGTAGTTGTTGGAAAGTTATCTGATGTGATAGATAATCAAGTTTATTTATATGGAAATATTTATCAAAATGAAGCTATTTCTATAGCAAAAAATGATACAGTAGGTACTTTATTTAAAAGATTGGTCACTTTTTATGGTAAAGAAAAAGTTCTTATGCCAAATACAGACATGAATTACTTCCTAGTGAAGCGAGTTGATAAAAATACACTTGAACCAAAAATTCTCTCAGGAAATTTATCTTCTGCTTTAAGTGGTGATAAATCATTGGATGTGGAGCTTCAAAGTGAAGATAAAATTTTTATTTTTAATCAATCGATTACAGATGATATTAAATATATTTCAGTAGATGGAGAAGTTTTAAGAAAGGGTAAGTTTAAATATTTTACTGGAATGAAGCTTATTGATGCACTGATGGTAGCTGGTACAAAAAAAGAATCAGATCTTAAACATATTAAAGTTACATCAGTAAATGACAATACTTATGATATTAAATATTATAATAATGAAGAAGCTGCAAAAATAATTTTAAATCCATATGATGATATCAATATTAGTAATTTTACTACAAATAGTGATTTTGAACAAATTACAATTAATGGTGCAGTTTTAAATAGTGGCACATATAATTATTCAAAAGATATGACTATTAACGATTTAGTTAATTTAGCTGGTGGTTTAATGCAAAATGCAAACAAAGAACATTTTGAACTTGTTTCTTATACTGTAAAAAATGGTGTGAGAGAACACACAGTAAAATTACTTAATCTAAAAGATTCGATGGAGAAAAATCTTAAATTGAATTCATTTGATGAGGTGATGATTCGATCAATAAGCCAATGGGGTGAGTCAAAAACAATTACTTTAAATGGGGAAGTCCATTATCCTGGTATATATACTATTATGCCAGGTGAAAAACTCTCAAGTGTATTGAGAAGAGCAGGTGGTTTTAAAAATAGTGCGTTTTTACAAGGTGCGGTATATACAAGGCTTGATATACAAAAACTGCAACAAGATGCATTTAAAAAACAACTTGATGATCTAGAATCGTCAATGCTATATCTTTCAACCCAACCTGATGAAGCTGGAAAATCCTCTAATTCAGCTGAATTATTACAAGTATTAGATTCGATCAGAAAAAGAGGAGAAGAAACAGAAATGATTGGAAGATTATCTGTTAAATTAGATGAGAATTTGGAATCATTTGAAAAAAGTCCTTATGATATTGTATTGAAAGCTGGTGATACACTGACTATTCCTGAAAAAGAACAATCAGTTGCAATTATGGGTGAAGTAATGAATACAACTGCAGTTACTTATGTACCTGGCACTTCAATTTGGGATTATCTTGATCAAGCAGGAGGATTAAAACAAAGTGGAGATGAGGAAGGTATTTTTGTTGTAAAAGCAAATGGTGAAGCAAAACGATTAAAAAAATATTTTTTATATGGGTTTGTATCGCCGGATATTGAAGCGGGAGACACTATTGTTGTACCATTTAATGTTGATAGATTTAGTGGATTGAAATTTGCTAAGGACATAACTGGTATCATTTATCAAATTGCAGTTTCAGCAGCAGCACTTAAAACAGTTGGAGCTTTATAATGGAAAATATTCATAATAATACTCAGCAATTAGAAGAAGACGAAATTGATTTAAGAGAATTAGCAAAAACCATAGGAAGATACAAATGGAAGATTTTATTTTTTTCTATAATAGTGACAGGACTTGCCGTTGTATTTGCTTTAAGTAAGCCAAATGAGTATGAATCAGCAACACTTCTTATGCCACAAGAAAATGCAAAACCTAGTATTGGTGGTGGACTTGCTGCACTAGCTGGAATGGCTGGAGTTGATGTGGGAAGTGGTGGAAATCCAGGTCCTGAAGAATCATTTAATGCGCTTTTAAATAATTATGATTTTATGAAAGAATTTGCACTGCAACATCAATTACATGTAAAACTCAATTCAAGTGAATCAGAAAAAAATTATCAATTTGCTCTAGGATATGATGGTATTTATAAGATCTTAAAGGGTGAAAATAACTCTACATCAGAGGTGTCACAAGAGGAACTTCTGTTTAACACAGTTCAAAGTTTAGAAAAAATAATAGTTGTAGCTGCCGATAAAAAATCTGGAATTTTAACAATGTCAGCAAAACACAATGATCCATATATGGCACAATATTTGGTTGAGAGTTTTTTAAAATATGCTAGTGATTTTCTGAAACAAAAAGATATGAAAGATAATGCGAAACAAATAGTGTATTACAATGATGCTATCAGTAAAACAAGTGATATCGCACTTAAAGTCAAACTTGCAGAGCTTGCTTCTGCACTTATCCAAAAGAAAGTACTAAGTGATGCAAATGAATTTTATAATGTAAAACAATTCACAAAACCACAAATCGCTTATGTCAAGGATAAAGTTGGACCAAAGCGAGCTTTGATTGTTGTAGTTGCTTTTGTTACATCATTTATTTTAGGAATATTTGGAGTATTTTTTATAGAATTTTTAAAAGGGAATAAAGAAGAGGAAAGCTCAAAAGATACTCTAGTTTAAACTAGAGTATCCATATCGATTGTAGCATATGGAGAATCAATAGAGTGTAAAAACTCTAAGATTTTTTTCACATCTTTCCCTCTAACTAAAATTTCGTATCTGTATCTATTTGCAATTTTAAAAATCTCACACTCTTTAAATCCTACAAGTTCAATCTCTTGATGAAAACGGATAATTTGATTGACATATAATTCCATCAACTCTTTTGCTTTTTGATGATTTGTATGGCTAAAAATAACCCTTGCAAGTCGTATATTAGGTGGATAAATCTCTCCTCTTTCAACGAGTTCATTTTCTAAAAAATCATTATAATCAGATTGTTCCATATAAGTTTCAAAGAAATCTTGATTCTTTGTTTGAATTATCACTTCCCCTTTCCCATTTCTTCCACTTCGACCTGCGATTTGAAGTGCAAGGGAAAGGGCTTTTTCTTTTGCTTTGTAGCTTGTCATATTGAGTACTGAATCGATTCCTAAAATGATCGCTAATGTAACATTATGGTAATCATGACCTTTTGATAACATCTGCGTACCTATTAAGATATCGATTTTGTTTTGATTAAATTCTTTCAGTATTTTTTTGAGTGATGTTTCATTTTTTACGCTATCTCTATCAAATGTAGCTATCGATTTATCAGGAAAAACTTCTAAAAGTTGCTCTTGGAGCTCATTGGTACCAAGTCGATAGTTTTTTAAAATTCCTGTTTTACAAGAGGGACAAATGTCTATTATTTGTTGTGTGTAGTTGCAATAGTGACATTTGAGTGCTTTGTGATTTTTATGAAGACTAAGAGCAACTGAACAAAATGGACATTCTAAAGCTTTCCCACAATCAGAACATATTTGGTATTTAAAATTTGCTCGTGTTGGTAAAAAGATGATTGTTTGCTCATTTTGTTTCAGTTTTTTATCTATTTTTTCTATTAAAAGTTGGTTTAGTTTGAGGTTAGAATTATCATAAATAAATGATTTTTCTGTCTTATAAAAAGTCTCTTTTAGCCTAAAATATGGGACTTTTGAAAAAGAATTAAGAGATGGTGTTGCACTTCCTAAGATCACTTGAATGTTATACTTTTGTGAAATATAAAGTGCTAGATCTCTCACATGAAGCCTTGGTTTTTGTTCAGATTTATAAGAATCATCGTGCTCTTCATCAACTATAATAAGTCCAAGATTAGGATAGGGCAAAAAGAGTGCAGATCTTGCTCCTGCAATTATTTTAACTTCATTTGAAGCTAGTTTGTCAAGGATCTCATTTTTCTTTTTTTGAGTGATTTTAGAGTGCCATATAGCTACTCTTGATCCAAAAACTTTTAAAAGTCTTTGTTCCATTTGTGGAGTTAGTGCGATCTCTGGTAGAAGATAAACACTGTTTTTATTCTGGTTGAGTGCATCTTCGATCGCTTTGATATAGATCTCTGTTTTTCCACTACCTGTATTGGCAAAAAGGAGTGAACGTTTGTGTTCTTTTGTAAAATTGTATGCTTCTTTTTGTTTTTGTGAAAGTTGAATCTCTGAAGTAAAATTATTATTTTGATCAGATTTTCTTTCTTGTTTTATAAATGGAATAAAAAGTCCTAATGCCTCACCTATTGAACAAACATAATATTTAGCAATAAACTCTCCTATATGAATCGTTTGTTGCGTGTAATATCTATTTGTAATATGTGTTATCTCTACACATTTAAAGCTCGGTTGCATAACTTTTTTTATTACAACACCTAAAGAAAGCTCTTTTCTGTTTTTTAAAGCAACTTCTACAACCGCTCCAATCTCAATTTCTAGATCACTTTCGTAAGTGAGTGGTTCAAGCGGAGATTTTAAAAGTGAAATAAGATAATAAAAAGTGCTCAATTTTTTACCTTTTGGCAAAGTGATTCTTTTATGTCACAATCAAAAAGCATCTCATTAGAATCATAATAAAACTCTAATGATTCATCAGATGAAAAATGAAATTGGTATGTAGTGTCATCTATTTTAGACCAACCATCATTTTCATTTGAAACAAATGGTTTTTTGAGAATTTTAGAAAAAAGAAACTGATTATCATCTTCAAGAGTTGATAGATTGTAAGGTTGGTTTTTCATTGTTTGCATATTTTTATAACTATGTAATCCTAATTGTATAGTTGCGATATCTGATCTTAATTTATCAAATTTTGCTTCATCTAGAGTATTGAAAAAATTGGGTAATGATAAGGTTGTAACTATAGAGAGAATAAGAATAACAAAAATAATCTCTATAATCGAAAATGATTTATAAAAACTAATCTTGTGAAATTTTGTCATCTAATCTAGAAGAAAGTGCCTCTAATGATCTTTCTAATTCTGCATGTTCATAAGTTTTTTTGATGTATGCAAGTAAAAGGTCTGATGTATCTATGTTTTTTTCAAGATCTAAATATTTTTTGATACCTTGTTCCATTTTTTTATCTTCATCTGGACCAATATCAACAGTATATGCTTTATGATTGATGTGAAACGTCACTTACAGCTCCCTGTTTTTTGATATCTGACATTTGTTGTAATGCTTTATCGATGTTGAGTAACATATTTTCATTGTTTCTTTTTAATTTGTCATTAAGATCATTTAATTGATAAATATCATGCATTAAAGACTCTTTTTGCGCTTTGAGATTATCAATTTGTTCCAACAATGAATCGACTTGAAGATTTAATTTTTCTACTATATACATAAGACTCATTATACTAAAATAATCATAAATTTATGATCTTTTGTGTACAATCTACCTATTAAATTTCATTAAATATTAATAAAAATTTCAAAATATTTAAAATGAGGAGCTTCTTTGAATTTCGATCAAAATTTTCTCAAAACACTCACGG
>CALMBI010000179.1 GCA_937860115.1 uncultured Arcobacter sp.
ATAGTGATATTTATTTGGCACTTAGTCTTTATGCTTTGGTTTCTTCTGTAGTATTAGTTTATAATCTTGTTTGGATGCTCTATTCTTTAAAGGAAAAACAACAATGAAAACATTGATGATAGCAAGTTTGAAAAGCACTTTTGGAAGAGAAACTTATCATAAATTACTAGAAAATGGTGTAAAGGTAAGTTTACTTGATTTTGATACTTTGAAGTTGTATGAGAACGACAAGGTTATAGATGAGACTTATGCTAAAAGATTTCTAAAGTATTCTAAACTTTCTAAAATTCATCTTATCATTCGGATTTTGTTTATTGCACAAGTTATTTCCAAAAACAGTTTTAAAGCTATCAATATCCATTTTGTCTATATTTACTATATTGTAATTTTTCCTATTTTAAAGAAAAATAATGTGATATATACTGTTTATGGAAGTGATTTTTATCGTATGAATCCATTGAAAAGATGGTTACAAAAGTTTTTGTATCAAAAAGCAAAGATGATTACTTTTACCAATCCACTCTCACAAAAAAGTTTTTTAGAGTATTACTGTGCTTTTGAGGATAAGGTGAAAGTGTGTCGATTTGGGCTTGGAACACTTGATTTTATAGATAAAAATAGAGAAAAAAATAAAGCTGAGATAAAACAAACTCTTGGGTATTCTCAATCAAAAATAATAGTAACTTGTGGATACAATGCAACAAAAGCGCAACAGCATGAGTTGATGATAGAACAACTTTGTACCATAAAGAGTGAAATTTTAAGTAAAATACAATTTATTTTTCCGATGACCTATGGGGATACACTTTATAAAGAGAGTATAAAAAATATTTTACAAAAGACAAATTTAGATTATATCATACTAGAAGATTTTTTATTTGAAGATAATAATGCCTATATCAAACTTGCAAGTGATGTGATGATAAATATGTTACAAACAGATAGTTTTTCAGGAAGTATGCAAGAGTTTTTGTATGCTAATAATCTTATAATTACTGGAAGTTGGCTCCCTTATAAGGTGTTTGATGATGAGGGGATTGTTTATTATAAAATAGATTCTTTAGGTGGATTAGGAAAAAAATTGATAGAGGTGGTTTTAGATTTGGATAAAGGGATTATGGTGGTAAATATACCAATCATTTATAAGCTCTCAAGCTGGAAAAATACAATCAAAAGTTGGATAGAAGTATATGAATCATAAAATGAAAATAGCTCACATCAGCATTTTACCAGCATTTAGTCCTGGTATTTTTAAAAAACTTGAAGATAAAGCAAAGATAAGTAGAGAGAATAATTTAGGAATTGACTTTTACCTCTTAAATCCAGAAAAAGCTTTGGTTGACAAAAATCTGTATGTTATGAAGCAAGAGTATAAATATATTCCGTTTAGATTTTTAAAAACAGTTTTTTTTAGATTATTTAAAATGTGTTCGATTATGAAACTTATTCGATTGGAAGAATATGATGCAATTGTTTTACGATACCCTTTAGTTGATGGTTTTTGTAATACAAAGTATGCTTTAAAATATGGTAAAAAGACGATAACAGAACATCATACAAATGAGATATCAGAACTTATTGCAGTTGGACGACCGATTGATATTTTGCGTGCTTTTATTGAAAAAAACTTTTCAGGTAATTTTTTATCTAAAATGGCTGGATGTATTGGTGTTACAAATGAAATTGTCCAAATACAAGCAAAAAAAATAGATATTTTTATTCCGCGAATGGCTATTGCAAATGGAATTAATCCCGATAGTTATAAAAAAATAGATTTTGTATCATTTGATAAAAAAACACTTAAAATGCTTTTTATAGCAACAGAATTTTCCCCATGGCATGGGTTAGAATCAATCTTAAATGCAATAGCAAATTATACAGGAGAATGTAACATAACATTGCATCTTGTAGGTAGTGTCAATCAAAATCAAAGAAAAATAATTCAAGATAGATTGTCGAAAAGTGTTGAAATTGTGATACATGGAAAACTTTATGGTGAAGATTTGGATAGATTATTTATCCATATCAATATAGCAATCAGTAGTTTATCTATGTCAAAAAATAATATGCTAGAGGGAAGCACTTTAAAATCAAGAGAGTACATCGTTCGCGGTATTCCATTTATTTATGCATATAAAGATACTGATCTTGTTGGTGATGAGATATTTGCTAAGAGATTTGAAGAAACAAAGATAAATATAGAAGAGATTATCCAATTTGCGAGTGATGTTAGCATTCAAAGGGAAGATGTTTTAAAAGCTATGGCACAAAAAGAAATTGATATTAGTTGGCTTAATAAATTAAAGCAGATTAAAAGTTTTGTGGAACAAAATTTATGACAATCTTTGGATTCCTTTCTCATCTTGATTTGAACCTCTATCTTTTCCGTACACCTATTATGAAAGAACTTCAAAGATTGGGCTATAAAGTGTATGCAATTTGCCCTAAAGGGGATAAAAATGAAGCTTTAAAAGAGCTGGGATTTGAAGTGATAAGCTATGGGATAGATAGAAAAGGGCTCAATCCATTTAGTGAGAAAAAAGCGATTGAGAACATCTATCATGCGATTAAAGATTTAAAAATTGATATTTTGCATACATTTACAGCAAAGCCAAATATTTATGGGACATTTGCAGCAAAAAAAGCTGGTATAAAAGTGGTGCTTAATCTTGTAGAGGGGCTTGGTTCTTTTTATGTGAGTGATAGTTTTAAAAATATTGTAGTGCGAAATATTATGGAGAGGCTCTATAAAAAAGCCTTTGGACTCTCAAATGGCTGTGTATTTGTTAATACAAGTGACCCAAAATATATGATACAAAAGAGGATTATTCCAAAAGAGAAAGTAAAAATTATAAAAAGTGTAGGGGTAGATACAAAGAAATTTTCGATGAGTCACTATACAAACGAGAAACTTTTAAAGATCAAAAAAGAACTTGAAGTGGAAAATAAAATTGTTATTTTGATGGTAGCTCGTGCTATTTTTGATAAAGGTGTACGAGAATATTATGAAGTTGCAAAGCAACTCAAAGTAAAATACGAAAATATTGTGTTTTTGTATGTTGGGGATAGCGATGAAGGAAACCACTCTTGTGCAACAAAAGAGTTTTTACAAAGTGGTGATGTTAGATGGTTAGGACATAGAGATGATATTGTAGATTTAACTGCTATTTGTGATATTTATGTTCTTCCAAGTTATCGAGAGGGGCTTCCTGCTACACTGATGGAAGCAAGTAGTATGGCAAAGCCAATGGTAACAACAGATACTTTTGGATGTAGAGATGTTGTTGATGATGGGGTGAATGGATTTTTGGTACCTATTAAAAATAGTGAAGCATTAGCACAAAAAGTAGAAATACTTATCAATGATGAAAATCTTAGAAAAGAGATGGGGCAAAAAGCACTTCAAAAAGCAAAAGATGAGTTTGATGTACAAAAGGTAGTAAAGCAATATGTGGCATATTATGAAGTAGTGATGAGATGAAAACTTTATTTGATAAAATTCTAGCATTTGTTTTGATTGTTTTTTTTACCCCTATTTATATTGTAGTTGCCTTTTTGATTTGGTGGAAGATGGGTACACCGATACTTTTTAGGCAACTTCGACCAGGATACAAAGAGAAGATTTTTAGCATCTATAAATTTAGAACCATGACAAATGAAGTGGATGAAAATGGGGAATTGCTTCCAGATGAACAAAGACTAAAGGGAATAGGAAAATTTATAAGAACGACAAGTTTAGATGAGTTGCCTCAGCTTTTCAATGTCTTAAAGGGTGAGATGAGTTTTGTAGGTCCTCGTCCACTTTTGGTAGAGTATCTTCCTTTATATAATAATGAACAAAAAAGAAGACACGAAGTTTTGCCAGGGATTACAGGTTGGGCTCAAGTCAATGGGAGAAATGCTATAAGTTGGGAGCAAAAATTTGAGTATGATGTTTGGTATGTCGATAATCAATCATTTGCTTTAGATATGAAAATACTTTGGATGACATTTTTAAAAGTAGTAAAGCGAAGTAATATTAGTTCAAGTTCAAGTGCTACTATGGAGAAATTTAAAGGAGAGGATGTATGATGGAACAAAATCGTTTTGCCAATTGGAAATATCCGCAGATTGAAGAGGGGAAGCTTACAAAGTATAATTGGGTTGTTCAAAATAAAGATGGATTACAGTTAGGTTTTGCAACAGATATTGGTGCTTTTAGTTATATCAATGCAAAATATGGAGTTGTGATAGAAGATGAAGTGCAGATAGGTTCACACTGCTCTATCTATTCAGTATCTACAATTGATAACAAACAAGGGAAAGTAGTTTTGAAAAAAAATTGTAAAATTGGAAGCCATTCGACAGTTTTACCAAATGTTACTATTGGGGAAAATTCAATAATTGGTGCCAATAGTTTAGTAATATCAGATATTCCAGATAATGTCGTAGCATTTGGAGTTCCAGCAAAAATAATAAGAGGGATAGATGATGAAACAAAGTGAAATTTCGCTTGCGAACAATAAAAGAATTTTTCTAAGTAGTCCACATATGAGTGGCAATGAACTTAAATATATAGAAAAAGTATTTGAAAGTAACTATATTGCTCCACTTGGAGAGTATGTCAATAAGTTTGAAAAGAGTATCAAAAACTATTCAGGTGCAGAAAATGCCCTTGCACTTACCTGTGGAACTGCTGCAATCCATTTGGCTCTGCGAGTTTTAGGGATAGGAAAAGATGATGATGTTTTAGCTTCTACTTTTACTTTTATAGGTTCAATTAATGCAATTTTGTATCAAAATGCAAATCCAGTTTTTATAGATAGTGATAGGGAAACTTGGAATCTATCTTCTAAACTTTTAAATAAATATCTGCTTGAATGTGAGAAGAAACCGAAAGCTTTGATAGTAACTCACCTTTATGGACAATGTGCTGATATAGAAAAAATTGCTGAGATTTGCAGACTTCATGGAGTTTATTTAATTGAAGATGCAGCTGAGAGTTTGGGAGCAACATTTCAAGGAAAACACACAGGCACTTTTGGGGATTTTGGAATTTATAGTTTTAATGGAAATAAAATTTTAACAACCTCAGGTGGAGGAATGTTAGTTTCATCAAACAAAGAGTGGATTGAAAAAGCGAAGTTTTACTCTACTCAAGCAAAAGAGCCTTTTATTCACTATGAACATCTTGAGTATGGATACAACTACCGAATGAGTAATGTATTAGCTGCGATTGGTGTGGGACAGATGGAAGTGATAGAAGAGAGAGTAGCTAAAAAAAGAGAAATTTTTGAATGGTACAAAGAGTTTTTAGCTGATTGTAATGAGATAACTTTTATGCCTGAATTACCAAATACAAGAGGAAATAGATGGCTAACTGCTTTAACTTTTGAAAAGACTGATTGCAACACAATCATGAAAGCCTTAGATGAGGTAAATGTTGAGAGTCGTCCTCTATGGAAACCTATGCATATGCAAAAATTGTTTGAGAATTCAAAAGCTATCACAAATGGTACAAGTGAAGAGCTGTTTTCTAAAGGGCTTTGTGTTGCAAGTAGTACAACAATGAGTAAAGATGATGTAAAAATGATATGTGATGTGATTAAAGGTTCTTTATGCAAATAAGAGCTACGGGAGTAAGCAGAAGGTTATTTTTTATTTTTTCAGATTTAGCAATTATTTTTGTTGCACTTTGGATATCTTTTCTATTGAGATTTGATTTTGATATCCCATCAAATTTTACAAATGTTATCTTTTTTTGTTTTGGATTTTTAGCTTTTATAAGAATTACACTCTCATACTCTCTTAATGTGTATGATATTAGTTGGCGACATTTTAGTTTAAGTGACTTATTAAAACTTATTTACATTTATATTTTTTCAACATTGTTATTTTTGATTGTGGCATTTGTAAGTAGAAATTTTGGGATAATTGTTCCAAGGTCTGTTATTCCAATCGAATTTTTTATTTCATTGTTTTTGATTTTTGCTTTACGGATTAGTAAAAGGGTATACCTTGAAAGTTTTTTAAAAAATAGTGCTTATATCTCTACTGTTATTATTGCTGATGCTGATAAGGTGATGACGATTATAAAATCTCTGCAACAAAAACAATCACAATATAAGCCTTTAGCAGTTGTCAATGATGCATATAGTGGAATGAATGTAAATAATATTCGTGTATATTCATTAGAACAGTTTCAAACTTTAGGGATTCAGCTTGATGCTGCAATTTTAGATGATTCGATTAATATACAGACATTGTACCCAATACTACAAAATTTGGAGATAGAAGATATTAAAATAGCCTCTACATACTCTGATTATAAAGCAGACTTAAAAGATATCTCTGTTGAAGACCTCCTTGCAAGGCATCCAAAAGATTTAGATAAAAATGCTGTCAAAGAGTTTATAAATGGTAAAAAAGTTCTTATTACAGGTGCTGGTGGAAGCATAGGGAGTGAGATATCAAGACAATGTGCCACTTTTGGAGCTAGTGAACTTATATTGTTAGACCATAGTGAGTTTAATCTGTATAGTATTGCTGAAGAGTTATCTTTTATCAAGCCACATCTTGTTATGCAATCTGTTGTAAACAAAGAATTACTTGAAAATACTTTTTCAAAATTTAAGCCAGATATTGTAATTCATGCAGCAGCGTATAAGCATGTACCACTAGTGGAAGAAAACATAAGTGAAGCGATAATCAACAATGTTATAGGAACAAAAAATACTATCGATTGTGCTATAAGATATGGTGTTTCAAAATTTGTCCTTATCTCAACAGATAAAGCAGTTCGTCCTACAAATGTGATGGGTACAACAAAAAGGATTTGTGAACTTTATGCTCAGAATGTTCTACCTAGTAAAACAGAAATAGTAGCTGTTAGATTTGGAAATGTTCTTGGCAGTAGTGGAAGTGTTATACCAAAATTCAAAGCCCAAATAGAAGCTGGAAAAAATATTACTGTTACACACCCCGATATTACAAGATATTTTATGCTTATCCCAGAAGCCTGTGAACTTGTACTTCAAGCTGCTTCAATTGGAAAAGGTGGGGAGATATTTATTTTAGATATGGGTGAACCTATCAAGATAGTTGATTTAGCTAAAAAAATGATAGAACTTAGTGGAAGAGATGATATCGGGATTGAGTTTTCTGGACTTAGAGCAGGGGAGAAACTCTATGAAGAGCTTTTGATAAGTGAAAGTGATCGGAAAACACAGTATGAATCGATCATGGTCGCAGGAAAAACTGATTATCCAATAGAGAAGTTAAATCAAGATATAGATGAACTTCTTATAGTCTCTAATAAATTAGAAAAATTAAAAGAGATAGTATCAGAGTTTAATCATCAAGTGAACTAATGAGAAAAACAAAGATTCTATGAAGTA
>CALMBI010000180.1 GCA_937860115.1 uncultured Arcobacter sp.
CATGGTCATTAAGACAACCATAAGAGACATAATTTTGTATCTAATCTTTGACGTGATTAACTTGTATATTGTAAACCTTTAAAGTGATTTCTTTGAGGTTTATTATATTCAAGCTAAACTTAATAGCGTTTAAATAATTGAAAAATTAAAATAAAAAGTAATATTAATGTAATGATCCCTATATTTTTATATTCTTCTAGTGAATCTAAAAAAACTTGACCTAAAGAGTATGAAATAAGCCCAATAATCATCCCCCAGATAGATGAAGCAAGCAAATTATAAATAGAAAATTTTTTAAAATCAAATTTAGTAAGTCCCATAGCTAAAGGTACAAGGGTTTTTACACCATAAATATATTTTTGAATAAATATGATCCAAACACCATATTTTCTCATAAGTAAATGAGATAATGCTATTTTTCTACCCCATTTTGACATCATAGATTTTGCATAAGCTTTGTTATTTCGTGCAACCAAAAATAAAAATTGATCCCCTAAAAAATTAGAAACAACTGCCACACTAATCGCATAATAAATATTAAGATCCCCAGCATAACTAAATACTCCAGCAATCGCTAGAGCCAACATTCCACCACCGAAACTATATAAAAAAAGGGCTATATAGCCCCAGTCATGGATAAATGATTCCATTTTTTAAAGAGCTTTAGCCATGATGTTACTTAATCTTTTTGCAAAACCAATAGGATCTTTTAGTTCCATACCTTCTGATATTTTCGCTTGGTCAAGTAAAAGAAAAGAAATATCTTCAATCATCGCATCATCCGCACAACCATTAAGAGCTTGAACAATCTTATGCTCTGGATTGATCTCTAAAATTGGAGCAGATTCTGGCATCTCTTGTCCCATCATTCTAAACATATGAGCCATTGAAGCCATTGGGTCACTACTATCTTTTACTACACAAGATGGAGAGTCACTGAGTCTATTTGTAGTTCTTACATCTTTTACTTCAGTTCCTAAAATATTTTTAATTTTTTCTACTATTGAAGCAAATTTTTCATCGATCTCTTTTTTCTCTTCTTCAGTTTGTTCTGTTTTTGGTGCTTCACAAGCTGTGATATCTTTTAAGTCCCAATCTTGATATTTTCCAATACTTGGAGTGATGATCTCATCAATCTCTTTATCATCAAGGATTAAAACTTCAATATTGTTCTTTTTGTAACTTTCAAGTAGTGGTGAATTTCTAAGAACTTTTTCATCCGCACCAATGATATAATAGATAGCTTTTTGCTCACTCTCAGCTCTTTCTTTATATTCAGCTAACGAAGTCATTTTCTCACTGTCATTTGTAGATTTGTATCTTACAAGCTCTAAGATAGCATCTTTATTTACATAATCTTGATACACACCCTCTTTTAGTGGTCTATTGTACTCTTTGATAAATGTTTTGTATTTTTCTTCATCTTTTGAAAGTTTTTTAATCTCACTTAAAACTTTTTTGATAGATGATTGTTTGATATTTGCCATCACTTTATTTTCTTGTAAAAGTTCTCTGCTTACATTTAAAGGTAAATCTTCACTATCAATGATTCCTCTTACAAATCGTAAATATGTAGGAAGTAACTCTTTTTCACTATCAGTGATAAAAACTCTTTTTACATACAGCTTCACACCTGGTTGAAAATCAACTCTATACATATCCATTGGTGCTTTACTTGGGATATAAAATAGTGTTGTATATTCACTTACACCCTCAGCTTTTGTATGTACATAAAGAAGTGGATTCTCACTATCATGACTAATTGTTTTATAAAATTGGTTGTAATCATCCTCTTTTAAACTTGATTTACTTTGTGTCCAAAGAGCTGTTGCTTCATTGATTTGCTCTCTTTTAGACTCCATAGTTTTCTCTTTAGTTTCCTCATTTTCAACCTCTTCTCTAAAGTTCATAAAAATTGGATAAGCGATATGATTTGAGTATTTTTTTACAACCTCTTTAATTTTATACTTACTTGTATAATCATTTACTTCCTCTTCTTTAAGTTTAATATAGATGACAGTTCCATTTTCATCTTTGATACAAGGTGCTAAATCATAACTCCCCTCACCATCACTTGACCATTTGTGTGCAATATCTTCACCAGCTCTTTTTGAGATAACATCAACTCTATCAGCAACCATAAATACTGAGTAAAATCCAACACCAAATTGTCCAATCAATTTGCTATCTTTTTTTGCATCACCACTTAAACTTTCAATAAATGATTTTGTCCCTGATTTTGCAATAGTTCCTAAAGATGAGATAAGATCAGCTTCATTCATACCTATACCATTGTCGCTAATTGTTAAAGATTTATCCTCTTCATCTATTTTGATGTTGATTTGTGGAGTTGTCTCAAACCCTTTCAGTTTTTCATCTGTAAGTTTAAGATACTCTAGTTTATCAATCGCATCACTTGCATTTGAAACTAATTCTCGGATAAAAATCTCTTTATTTGAGTATAAAGAGTGTGTCATAAGTTTTAATAGTTGCCCTACTTCTGTTTGAAATTCGTGTTTTGCCATAGTAATCTCCTTAGATTTTTGTAATGTTTATAATATTTTGAATTGAAATAATAATGAAAAGTTTATAAATTAGCACTTAAAGTTTTAGAGTGCTAATTTTTCTATAATTTTGTTTAGTTTTGTTTGCTGATATTCGTAATTAAAATGTGATGCAATCTCTTTATTTTCTTTTTTGATCTTTTTCATCTCCCCTTTAACACGAAGTAACATATCAATTTTATAAGAGATATTTGGATCTTTTGGTCCATCCATTATCGAAAAAACATCCATTATTTCTATAGCATTATTGTTTGTTGTTGAAAAAACTACACATTTGTTTGCCATCGCTTTTAAAACTAAAAGTGAAAAATTTTCTAATGTTGTAGGAAGTACAAAAATATCTGCAACTTCAAAAACCTCTTTCTCTACAAATATAACACTATCAAGCATTTTATTGTGTGTAAGAAGTTCTTGAGCATAAATCTTTTGTTTTTCATCAGGCGCTGTGATCACTGCTTTCCAATTTGTCATCTCAAGATTTTGTAAAATTCCTACGAACTGCGCAAATCCGTTTTTTATAAAATCTTTTGCTGTAAAATAAATTATTTTTGCTTTTGGGTCTATCCCATTTTCCTCTTTAAAAACTTTTTGGAGATCCTTTTTTTTATACTCTTTTGCTTCATATGCAGGCAAAATCACCTCTATAGAAGATCCATCAATTCCTAGTTTGTTTAGAATATTATTTTTTAAAATTGTAGAATTAACAATCGTTACCTTACTATTTTTTATAAGTCGAGTAGATAACTCTGTAAGCCCTCCACTATGAAAATAGATATCTGGATAAACTCTTTTTTTCACACCTATTTTTGTTAAAAATCCACCATCTTTATAGAGTGTTACATCATATGTTGATTCAAGATATTTCGTAAGTAATGTTTCATTTTTATAATACACTATCATTTTATTATTTCCTTATTCAGCTCTAAATCTTATAGTTAAGAGTGCACCTTTCATTGTTTTGTTTTCATAAGTATATGCACTATTTTTTGCTTCAATTGTTCCATCAAATCCTTCAACAACTATTCTATAGCTCATATGAAGTCCAAGTCCAGTACCTTGTGATTTATGTTTGGTGGTAAAATATGGTTCAAAAATATTTTCAATAATACTCTCATCTATTCCTCCACCATTATCTTTTAGATTTATTACAACATCATCATTATCCAAAAATCCATCTATAAAAATAATTTTATCCTCTATCTCATTTTCGTTAAGCGAATCTTTTGAATTATTAAAAAGATTGATAAGACATTGATTGAGTTCATTTGGATACGAATTGAGCATAATCGATTGATCAATATTTAGTATCATACGAATATCATTATTTTTAATCGTACCCTCAACCAATTGAAGAAAACTATCTATTTGTTCTTTTAAATTAAAGTGAACTTTTACTCTATCACCTTTGATAAAATTTCTAAAATCATCTATCGTTTGAGAAAGATATTGTGCATTTTTATTTATTGATTCACATGCATTATTGATTTTTTCATCCGTAAGTGTTCTAAGCTCATTGTGAAGTTGAATTCCTGTTGCTGAAACCGATATCACAGAGAGTGGTTGTCTCCATTGATGAGCAATATTGCCTATCATTTCACCCATTGCAGCCATTTTTTCAGATTTATAAAGTTGCTCATTTACCACTTTATTTTTTTCTACCTCTTGGTCTATTTTTGTTTCTAGATTATAAATATTATCTTCAATCTTAGTAGCCATCGTATTAAATTCTTTTGCAAGTATTCCTATCTCATCGTTTTGATCTATCTTACATCGCAGTGAATAATCCCCTAAAGAGATCGATGTAGCAAACTTTGAAAGTTTTGTTATTGGATCTAATAACCTTTCTAAAAAAAGGTAACTTAATATAATTGCAATCAAGATCGCTATACAAGCGATTAAAGAAACATAAATCAAAACACTATGTGACGAATCTTTAAAATCATTTTCATACACTGATGATCCTACATACCAATCAAGTTCTGGAATATACTCAATCCATGCTATTTTGTTGTAAACAAAATTTTCTTTATCCTCTAATTTATTCCATTTGTATGCCAACATTTTATCATCAGATAGTGCAGCACTTTTCAAATCTTCTAAAAGATGACGTTTTGTACTTGGATTAATAAAATCTTTTATAGACGTACCATCTATTTTTTTGTCAGGATGCGCTATCAAAAGTCCACTCGAATCAAAGATATATAAATATCCAGTTTTTCCAATTTTTGTTTCAGAGATAATTTGTTTTAGTTGATTTTTAAGTTCATCTTTTCTTTTGCTGACCTCTTTATCAATATCATCGATATATACACCTGTTCCAATAATCCATTTGTATTTTGAGTATGCTCTTACAAATGAGATTTTTGGTTGTGGTTTTACTTCATCAGGTTTTGGCCAAAGATAAGAAACAAACCCCTCTTTTGTATCTTTTGATACCACTTGTACCATCTCATTAAAAAGAAATTTTCCATTGCTATCTTTATATTCTTTCAGACTTTTACCATCTAATTCATTTGCAAATGGATGCATAATCATCTTTCGCTCAAAATCATTGATCCAAAAATATCCATCTTGCCCATATTTGATCTTTTTGATGATATTTATTATTTCTTTTTGTGAAAGATTTGGATCATTTAATGTACTGCTCCAAAGAGTATCACTTACTTCTTTTAATTGCATTTTATGTTGTTCTAATGCATCTTTTTTATAGGTTTCAAGATCAAGATAAACATTTTTTGAAATTGTAACAATTTTTGAAAGAGCCTCTTTTGCATTTTTTTCTTCTAGTTGATGGATGCTTGTCTCAACCTTAGGAAGAACAAAAAAAGCAAGTAATAATGTATACCCAGTAATTAAAGCAACAACACCAAAAAGTGCTTTTTTAAAAATAGCAGAATGGAACATTTTTATCTATCCATGACTTATGAATCGATTTTTAATACCGCCATAAATGCCTCTTGAGGAACATTTACTTTTCCGATCGCTTTCATTCTTTTTTTACCCTCTTTTTGCTTTTCAAGGAGTTTTCGTTTTCTTGTGATATCTCCACCATAACATTTAGCAGTAACATTTTTACCCATAGATTTAACAGTTTCTCTTGCTATGATTGTATTACCAATACTCGCTTGTATAGCTACTTCAAAAAGTTGTCTAGGGATCAGTTCTTTAAGTTGTTTAACAAACTCTCTTCCTCTACTTAATGCTTTTTCTTCTGGTACGATAATAGAAAGAGCATCTACAATATCACCTGCTACCCTTACATCAAGTTTTTTCAAATCCCCTTCTCTAAATTCAATAGGTTCATAATCAAAACTTGCATACCCTTTTGTATAAGATTTGAGTTTGTCATAAAAATCCATAATGATTTCATTCATAGGGATCTCATACTCTAAGAGTACCCTTTTTCCTAGATAATCCATCTTTTTTTGGATCCCTCTTCTATCATTAAGAAGTCTTATCAGATTTCCTACATACTCATCAGGAGTAAGAATTGTTGCCCTGACATAAGGTTCTAAAACTTTATCTATTTTACTTACATTTGGTAACTCACTAGGATTTTGTATCTCAATTTCTGTTCCATCTGTTTGAATAACTCTATACACAACAGTTGGTGCAGTTGCAATCAAATCAAGATCAAATTCTCTCTCTAATCTTTCTTTGATAACCTCCATATGAAGCATCCCTAAAAATCCCGTTCTAAATCCACTTCCAAGTGCAGCTGAACTCTCAGGTTCATAGCTAATTGAACTATCATTGAGTTTGAGTTTATCTAAAGCATCTCTTAAATCCTCAAATTTATCTGTTTCAATCGGATAAAGTCCAGCGAATACAAAGCTTTTTGCTGGTTCAAATCCATGAATCGGTTCACTTGTAGGTTTTTTTGCATCAGTCATCGTATCACCTACCGCAATAGCATCAACCGTTTTAATCCCAAGGACTACAATTCCAATTTCACCTGTTTTTATTTCAAGTGTATCTTGTCTTTTAATTGGATGTGGATACATGAGGTTGATCACTTGGTGTGTTGCACCTGTATTCATAGCAGTTATCATTTGCCCTTTTTTGATAGACCCATCATAGACTCTTACAAGTGCTAAAGCCCCTAAATAATTATCAAACCAACTATCATATATAAGTGCTTTTGTTGGTGCATTTTCATCTCCATTTGGAGCTGGTACACGATCAACAATACTATCTATCAAATCTTTTACACCAAGCCCAGTTTTTGCACTTACAAGGTTATGCTCTGTACAATCAAGTCCAATAGCTTCTTCCACTTCAGACAAAACTCTATCAGGATCAGCAGATGGTAAATCTATCTTATTTACAACAGGAAGGAGTGTCAAATCATTATCAAGTGCTATGTAAACATTTGCTATCGTTTGAGCTTCAACACCTTGAGTAGAATCAACGATAAGTAAAGCACCTTCAGATGAAGCTAAACTTCTACTCACCTCATAACTAAAATCAACATGTCCTGGAGTGTCGATAAGATTTAGAATGTAATGTTCACCATCTTTTACGTAGTCAAGTCTAACAGACTGAGCTTTTATCGTAATCCCTCTTTCTTTTTCGATATCCATTGTATCCATCATCTGAGCTGTCATCTCTCGCTCTGTTACTGCACCACACTCTTGGATAATTCTATCAGCTAGTGTACTCTTTCCATGATCAATATGAGCGATAATACTAAAATTTCTAATTTTGCTTTGCAAACTATTTTCCTTGTAACTTTTAAATTTTTATGATTTTTATAAGAGTCTAGATTATATCTAACTTTTAATATATTTCTGATCAGTTCAAACAGATAA
>CALMBI010000181.1 GCA_937860115.1 uncultured Arcobacter sp.
TTTCTCTTATTCTTGAGAAATTTTCAAAAATTGCACTTCAGATTTAAATTTTGGACTTTTCTTTATGTATAGTTATAGCAATTAAAAAAAGAGGTCAAAAATGTTTTTCGGTACACAAAAATTAAAAGATGAAATTCAATCACTAACTCATAAAACAAAAAGAATAGAGGATGATCTATATTCGACTAGACAAACTCTTGAAAGTAAAAATACTCAAGTTCAAACTCTTCAAGATGAAAATGCAAAATTAACAAAATTAGTGGCTGAACTTGAAGCAAAAATCAATGCTCAACCAACAATAGACCATAATCAAACTAATCATTTAGAGATCAAATGCACTAACTTAGAAAATCTTATCATTAGTGAAAATGAAAATCTAAAAAGTGGTCTTTTAGATATTCAAGGAAATTTAGCTGAATCGACTGATTTAGCAAGACAAAATCTTGAAAATAGCCAAAAAGTCAAAACTGTTTTTAATAACTCTTCAATACAACTTCAAAACATTACAAGTGAAATCAACTCACTGTTTCATAATGCAAATGAAGTGAATCAAGTAGTGAGCCAACTTAATGAAAAAGCTATGGAGATTGCAAAAGCGGTTGTTACAATCGATCAAATCTCTTTTCAAACAAATATCCTTTCACTGAACGCTGCTGTTGAAGCTGCTACAGTTGGTGAAGCTGGAAAAGGATTTGCAGTTGTTGCTCAAGAAGTAAGAAATCTAGCAAATAGAAGTAGTGATTCAGCTAAAGAGATTAGTAGTGTGGTGCAATCTATTCAAGAGAGTGTCAAACAAACAAACAAACGAAAGATTTGAAGTTATTACAAAAGCAATCAATCAAATATTTGAAACTACAACTGCTTATTCGCAAGAGGTTGGAAGCGCTATGACTGTCACGACTCATGCCTTTGATAGACTCAATCATATTACAGATAGAGTATTTATGAGTTTAGCTAAACTTGATCACGTTATTTGGAAAGTAAATACTTATCTTTCTGTATCACATAAAGAACCAGCTTTTACATTTGTAGATCATAAAAACTGTAGACTTGGAAAATGGTACAACGAAGGATTGGGAAAAAAATATTTTTCTAATACTCCAAGTTATAATAAATTGGATCTTCCACACTCTAAAGTTCACAATGCAACTCATCATGTTTTTGATGCTATAAATAATGGGAATGTTGATTATGATATGGCTGTAAAGGCCTTAATTGAAATGGAATCTGCTAGTAAAGATGTATTTAAACTACTTGATAATATCCTACATGAAAGACGTTAAATTTTTTTGTTTACTACTTAAAAAGCTTCTTTGAAAAAAGAAGCTTTTTTTATATTTAAACCAATTTTATAATGTTTGAATATCTTTTGTACTTGTTTGATTTTGAATATGATTTGAGATCTGAACTAAACAGTACGTAACTAAAAATATAAATAGCCCAGCATAAAAACTGATCCAAGGTGCAACATCCATCACATCTTTCCCATCACTTAAAATCGTTCCCAAACTCATCATTGGTGGATTTATCCCAAGTCCTAAAAAGCTTAGTCCAGATTCACCAAGTATAGCTCCCCCCACTCCAAAAGTAAAAGAGACTAAAAAAATTGGGGCTAATAGTGGAGCAAAATATTTAAATATTATCTTTAGATTACTAACATGTGCAAGTTTAAGGATTTTTATATAGGGCTTATTTCCTATGGCAAAACTTTCACTCCTTA
The DNA here is from genome assembly GCA_937860115.1 of uncultured Arcobacter sp. Lineage (GTDB taxonomy): Bacteria > Campylobacterota > Campylobacteria > Campylobacterales > Arcobacteraceae > CAIJNA01. The sequence goes on from CALMBI010000181.1 coordinate 1,721, forward strand.
TAAGTCTTGCTGTCCCCATCCACCCTGTTATTGAAAGTATTACTATAATAACTGTCATTGAAGCATCAACATAACTTACAAGCGCAAGGAGTAAAAAGAATGTTGGAAATGTTAAAAAGAGATCGATCATTATCACAATCCCTTTATCAATATTTCCTTTAAAATAACCACCATTTATCCCAATAAAAAGGCCTAGAAGTGAAGTGATACTAGCACTTAAAAAACCAATAATAAGTGATGTTTGAGATCCTTCTATGATCCTTGCAAGAAGATCACGTCCTAGTCGATCTGTACCAAAAAAATGTTCAAATGTTGGAGGTTGTAAAATCGCTTCTGGATCAAGGTCATAAGGTGAAACTTCATAAATAGATCCTCCAATAAAAGCAAATAAGATTAAGAACACTAAAATATAATAATAGATTTTAATGTTCATTATTTTCCTATTCTTCTGTTAAAGTTCTTTGAAAATAGGATAATGAGCTATTTCCAAATTTTTTTGTTTTGTATTTTATAAAGAGACCAATATTTTCTGGTAATGCTAATTCACTTTTATGTTCAAATGCAATAAGAAAAAGATTCTCATTAGTAAAATTTTCCACCATTACATAAGATTTTTCATAGATATTTTCCATACCATCTCTAAAATCAAAAGGAGGATCAATATAAACAACAATTGGATCATTTTTAAAACTATTATTAATAAGTCTTGGTAACACTTCAAACGTATCACCTAAGATCGCAGTAGAATTGGCTTCATCGATAGCTTTGCAATTTTTTTCTAAAGTTTTATATGATTTTTTATCGATTTCACAAAAATAACTATGTTTTGCTCCACGACTTAATGCTTCTAAACCAATACTACCACTTCCCCCGAAAGCTTCTATAAATATAGTGTCAATGATATCATATTGCAATACATTAAAAAAAGATTCTTTCAAGATCGCTTTACTACTTCTTGTTGTTTCAAGAGAAGGAAGTTCTATCGATTTCCCTTTATATTTTCCTGCAATTATTTTTGTTGTTAATTTACTACTCATTATATCTTCCCTTTCTTTCCTTCATCAGTGTTCGTTCTACACACAATGATTGCAGTTCCGAATCTATAAAAGTTAAGCAGTTTACTTTTAAAATGATTCTCATCTTGCATAACCTCTTGCGCGTAGTTCTCTAATTACATTTACTTTTATCTCACCTGGATATTGCACCTTATCTTCAATAGTTTGTGCTATTTGTGTAGCCATGAGAATCGCTTCATCATCATTAACCAATTTTGCATTAACTATTACTCTGATCTCTCTACCAGCATTAATAGCATACGCATTCATAACACCTCTATGACTATTTGCTATCTCTTCTATCTCTTCTACACGTTTTAAAAAACTCTCTAGGACTTCCCTTCTAGCACCTGGTCTAGCAGCACTGAGGGCATCAGCTGCACACACAGCAGCACTCTCTATGCTATTTGCTTCTTCATGTCCATGATGTGCGTAAATAGCATTGATCACCTCTTCAGGCTCCCCTAATTTTTTACATAGATCAGCACCAATATCTACATGGCTTCCTTTCATTTCATGGGTAAGAGCTTTTCCAATATCATGTAATAATCCAGCTCGTCTAGCTTTTACTGTATCTCCACCAAGTTGAGATGCGATAAGCCCAGCTAAGTTAGCAACTTCTAGAGTATGTGCAAGTGCATTTTGCCCATAACTAGCTCTATATCTAAGTCTTCCAATAAGCTCAACTAATTCAGGATGCATATTTTTTATCCCAAGTTCAGTAAGTGTATTTTCACCCTCTTTTAAGATTCCTGCATCAAACTCACTTTTAACACTTTGATATACTTCTTCGATTCTTGCTGGCTGAATTCTTCCATCTTCGATAAGTTCTTCTATAACTTTTGTAGCAATCGCACGTCTATAAAGATTAAAACTACTTATAGTAATCGTATTTGGAATATCTCCAATTATAATATCTACACCCAGACACATCTCTAAAGTTTTGATATTTCTCCCCTCTTTACCGATGATTTTACCTTTAGTTTCTTCATCTTTTAAAGAGATATTGTTTGTAAGTCTCTCAGCGGCAAACTCTCCAGCATATCTTGTTACAGCATGAGAGAGGATATTTTGCACCTCTTTTTTTGTATTTTTTTGCGCTTCTTTGTAGACTTTTCTAAAAATAGATGCTGTAATATCACGTGATTCATCTTTTACGAGTTCAATCATCAATTCTTTAGCTTCTGCTTGTGTTAATCCACTAGCATTTTCTAAAATCTTAATAATTTTCTCTAGCTTTTTAGTATAGTCTTTTTCTTGAACTTCAAGCCCTTTTCTTAAAGCTTCTATTTTTGTTTTTGATTGGGCTACAAGAGCCTTATCTTTTTTGATATTTTCAACTTCGATCTCTAAGTGATAATTGATCTCTCTTTCTTTTTTTTCTATTAATTTCTTTGCTTCTTTAAATTCGCTATCAAACTCTTTTTTTGCTTTTAATTTTGTATCTTTGAGTAAGTTTTCAGCCTCAAGCTCAATCACTTTTGCTTTTGCTTTTGCTTGCTCAAGATAGATCTCAAATTTAGCATTATTGATTTTTTTAGCGATTATAAAACCTATAATTGCACTTATTGTTGCAATTGCAAAAGCTCCTAAAATCTCTTCCATAATCTACCCTTGTGTGTAATAATATAATCCGATTTTATATCATGTTCTTGGGTTAAAGTTGTGTTTGATTTACACAAACACAATTGAGTAAAAATAATCTTTGGTCTATAATCTAAACTAGCAAAAAACCTATCATAAAATCCAACACCAAATCCAACTCTTCTATTTGTTTCATCAGTCCCTATGATAGGAACTACAGCAAGATCAATTTTGACCCTTTTAAAAGAGTTATTTGGTTCATATATATTAAATTTTTTTCTATAAAGTGGAAGCCTAAATGGAACCACTTTTAAACTATTCTCAACCATCAATGGGACAAAAATATTATGCTGTTTATTTTTTCTTAAACTATCTATTAAATCTCTTGCATTGTATTCGATTCCTAGTGGAACATACAACAAAATATTTTTTGCTCTCTCAATTTTTATAATCTTTTGGATCTCTTTTGATATAAAATTATCTTTCTTTTTTTTCCCAAATTTACTACAAAACTTTAACTTTTTAATACATTCTTTTCTAAAATCACTTTTTGTAAGATTTCTCATCTTTTAAGCCTCTATTGGATAAAATCCAGCTCAAATATTACCAGAAGGAAATAAAAATGAAGTTTAAAAAATTATTCTTTTTTGCATTATTATCATTCAGTTTAGTTATCACAGGATGTGATAAAAAAGATTCAAATTTAAGTGATGCAGTTGCTCAAAATATTCCAAAAGATGTAACACTAGATCTTAAAACCACGACAGGTGAAGAGTTAACTGTAAAAAGAGAAAAAGGGATTTGGTCATTTGATAAATACGAAAACAAGTCTGTATTAGTCGTATTTTTTGCTACATGGTGTCCACCATGTAAAGCAGAGATACCACATCTTATCAACCTCCAAAACAAATATGGAAAAGATTTTCAAGTGATTGGTGTACTAGCTGAACAAGATAAATCAAACGAATTTGTAACTTCATTTGTTAAAGAATATGGAATCAATTATCCAATAACAAACAGTGAAGCAAACTTCAATTTTGCAGATGCAGTAGGTGGAGTTGATGGGATCCCTGCGATGTTTTTATTTGATAAAAAAGGTCAAATGGTAATGAACTACACAGGTGCTACACAAGAAGAGATCTTAGATATCGATATTAGCAAAGCTATTGGTAAATAACTAAATGTTTAGTTTTTTTAAGAAAAAAGAAACACCAAAAGAATCAATAGAGGAGCAATTAGAAGAATCAAATCAAGATTCGATCACAGAAGAATTGGTAGTAGATTCTTCAATTACAGAAGAGATACTACAACCAATTCAAACACAATCTGAACAACCTGAGAAAAAAAGTTTTTTTGCAAAAGCACTCGAAAAAACTATCCAAAATATCTCTTCAATCACAGGTTTTGGATCAAAAACAGAAAAGATACCATATGATACGATTGAAGAAATATTAATCGAATCAGATATGTCTTATGACATTGTAGAACTTGCTATGGATGGACTTCCAAAAGAGATAAGTAAAGATCAATTAAGACATAGGCTTATATCACTATTTGAATTTGCACCTAAAGTTGATCTTAATAATCTTCCTACTCCATTCGTACAACTTATCATTGGTGTGAATGGTGCAGGGAAAACAACAACAATCGCAAAACTAACAAATATGTATAAATCTCAAGGTAAAAAAGTTATCCTAGGAGCTGGTGATACATTTAGAGCTGCAGCAATTGAGCAACTCTCTATTTGGGCATCGAAACTTGACGTTCCTATTATCAAAACAAAACAAGGGCACGATTCAAGTGCAGTTGCTTTTGATACTATCCAGTCAGCAGTCGCTAAAGGGATCGATCATTGTATTATTGATACAGCTGGAAGATTACAAACACAAGCAAATCTTAACAAAGAGCTAGAGAAAATTGTAAAAGTTTGTAACAAAGCAAAAGATGGTGCGCCACATCAAAAATTACTTATCCTAGATGGAACGTAAGGAAATAGTGCCATAGCTCAAGCAAAAGCATTTAATGAGATAGTGGGTGTTGATGGTATTATTGTAACCAAACTTGATGGTACTAGTAAGGGTGGAGCTCTTTTTAGTATCTCAAATGAACTTGAACTTCCTATTTTTTATATTGGAGTTGGAGAAAAAGCAACGGATCTCATACCTTTTTCTCCTGATGATTTTGTGGATAGTTTATTGGATGGTATCTATTCATAGATTTTAAATTGTGGAACCACTCAAATTAATAAATAGTAAAAAAGAGTGGTTTTATCTTATCTCTTTTCTTATCTTTATTTTTTCATTTAATCTTTTTAAAGAATATCAATATTTTCAATCGATCACAAAAGATGAATATTTCAAAACATCAGGAAAAATTATCAATATTTATCCAAAAAAAGAGAAGCAACACACTCTCAATATAGCAAAAATTGAAACTGATTTTGGACATTTTTTTACAACCATACCTATAAGCAATCAGCTAAAAAAACATGATCATATCGAATTTATTGTAGTGACTCAAAAATTAGACTTTATAGATTTTATAAAAGGTGGTTTTTTAAAAACTTTTAGTGTTGAAAAAATAGACTCTAATAAAAATTTAATTGCTAAGTATTATGATTACATATCTTCTCAACATGATAATAGTGCTTTAGGAAGTTTATTTAATACCCTATTTTTTGCTACAAGTTTAGATAAAAATATTCAAAATATCTGCTCTGTCTATGGTATTTCACATATTGTTGCAATTAGTGGATTTCATTTAGGTATTATCTCTTTGGTGCTCTATTTTCTCTTCAATCTACTCTATACACCAATCCATCAAAAATATTTTCCTTATCGGAATAAAAAGTTTGATATTCTAATTAGCACTTCAATTATTTTATTCCTCTATTTACTAATCATAAATCTTGTTCCATCATTTTTGCGAGCTTTTTTGATGTTTATTTTTGGAATTTTATTATTAAGATCAAATATCAAACTAATCTCTTTTGGATCATTAGCAATTATTGTTGCACTTATTATTGCATTTTTGCCAAAACTTATTTTTTTGATCTCATTGTGGTTTAGTGTAGCTGGAGTATTTTATATCTTTTTATATCTTCAATATTTTAGCAATCTCAATAAATATTTTAGTTTTATCTTTTTTAACTTTTGGATATTTTTTACAATAAATCCAATCACACACTATTTTTTTGGCACCACATCTATAGTGCAGTTTTTATCTCCACTCATCACTTTAGGATTTAGTGTTTTTTATCCAGTTGAGCTTTTATTACACATTATCAATCTTGGTGGATTATTCGATTTTTTACTACTAAAATGGATCAATTTAGAGGTTTCACATTATGAAATATTTATCCCGATAGGATTTGTATTGTATTATCTACTAATAAGTTTTGGAGCTATCTTTTTTAGATATAGTTTTTATTTACTCAACACTTCAGCTTTAATAGCAAATATTTATATCTATTCGTTAGTTTTTTATTATTAAACCTATCTGTTATGAATAAAATATGCTGTAATACCCTCAGCTATACCAATTGCAACATCTTGTTGGTAATCATCATTTATAAGTATTTTAGACTCATCAGGATGAGAAATATATCCAACTTCAACTAAAACAGCTGGCATTTGAGCTCCAACAAGAACCCAAAATGGAGCTTCCCTCACTCCATTATCGATCATCATTTTTCCAAATCTTTTTCTCACCTGATACAACATATGACTTTGCACATCAATTGCAAACTTTTGAGATTGGACAGTTTTCCCTCTATTTAATAGTGTTAGAACTAGATCTTGATCATTAAAACTCTCCATCGCTTGCATATCTTCTTTATTTTCTAAAGCTGCCACACCTTTTGCTCTTTCACTTCTTGCAGGTGATAAAAAGTAAGTCTCTATCCCTTTAGCATAAGGTGCTCTATTTTTTGGAGCAGCATTTGCATGAATTGATACAAAAAGATCAGCATTTTTATTATTTGCTATCTTTGTTCTTTCTTTTAAAGTGAGAAAAATATCTTTATTTCTTGTGAGATATGGCTGATATCCTAATGATTCAAGATTTCTATACAGATATTTTGCAATATTCAAAGTTACATCTTTTTCATATTCATTATTCGGCCCTACAGCACCAGAATCTTTTCCACCATGACCAGCATCAATCACAACAATTTTAGATCCCCCACTATTTGTCTTTACAGGGAGAGGTAATAATGGAAGTTCTGGCTCATTTTCTTTAGTAGCAATTAGATCACCATTTAATTTAGAATTATTTATAATCTCTACACTATTTTTAATAATCAATCTTTTATCTAACAATATATAGTATGTTTTACTATCTTTTTGATTTATAATACTTATACTTAAAAGATTTTCTTGTTCTTGATCTAAACTAATACTGTTTATACCATCAACACTTATTTTCGTATTTTCAACATCTTCGAAATTTCCATTGAGTTTAAAAAGATATTGAATACTCTCTTTTTCTTTTGTTTTTGAAAATGTAACATCATCTTTTGAGATTTTTCTGTTAAAATCAATAATAATCGATGAACCTTGAACAAATATTTTTTTTACATCATAATTAATATTACCCTTAATTAAACGTGTATTATCACTTAAGAGTTTTTCTGGGATATTTTCTAAAACATTCTCATTTGATAGATTAATTATAGCTTGAGATTTTTTTTGAATCTTTATATCTTTAGAATTTGTATTTCTATTTTTGTCTATTCTATACAATTCAGATTGATATTTTGAAATATCTTGATTTGATTTTTTTCCAAATAAAATCAACTCTTTAAGATATTTAATCTCTTTTGTTTTATCATTTTTAAAAACTGCTGTTATGTAATTTTTTTTTGAGATCTGAAATCTATCAAGATCAGATATTGCGTGTAGTGAACTAAAAAGTATACTAAAAGTGACAAAAAGTCTAAAAAAAATAGTTTCTATTTTCTTCATAAATAGGGATTAGTCTTCCCCATTTACAAGTTTTTCCATAAGATCATGAACACTTACAAGTTCAGTTACTCTATAACCGTTTGAACCTGTGAAGAACAATCCATTATCTTCATCACCATTATATGCATCACTTAATCTATCAGCAATACAATATCCAACAGCTTTAGCCTCTTCCCCTCTATGACAAGGAGCAACACAATTAGAGATACAAGCAACTTTTGGAGCTGTACCATCTGCTATTTTTGATTGAAGTGCTGTCAATACACCTCTTGCTGGTAATCCAACAGGTGATTTAAGTAATTTTATATCTTCCTCTTTTGCTTCGAGAATCACTTTTTTGAAATTTGGATGTGCATCACATTCGTATGTTCCTAAAAATCTAGTTCCCATTTGAACACCAGCGCAACCTAAAGCTAAAAATTTATCAATATCCTTTTTATCCCAAATTCCGCCAGCTGCAATTATTGGAAAATCACCCCAATTTTTCGCTTCTTCAATAATAGGTGGAACAATATTTTCTAATTGAAACTCTTCCATAAAACATTGATCATAAGTAAATCCTTGGTGTCCACCACTCAGTGGTCCTTCAACGATCACAGCATCAGGTAATTTATTGTATCGTTGCCATTTTTTACAAATAAGTTTTAAAGCTCTTGCACTTGAAACAATAGGAATCAATGCAACATCTGGGAACTCTTTTGTAAATTCTGGCATATTTGTAGGGATCCCAGCTCCTGTGATAATCATATTGATACCAGCTTCACAAGCATCTCTTACTATTCTTCCATAATCATTGCTTGCATGTAAAACATTACAAGCTAATGGTTTATCTCCACAAATAGCTCTAGCATTATTAATAATTGCAACTAGTCCATCTTTTGAATAGAAATTATCTTCACCGTAAGGTTTCCCTTGAATATTTTTATGTGAAAATTCTTTATTATTATAATATCCAGTACCAACAGAAGATATAACTCCTAATCCACCTTCAAGACTCACATTTCCAGCTAGTCTATCCCAACTGATCCCAACACCCATACCACCTTGGATAATTGGTTTTTCTACTGTGTGTTTACCTATTTTTAATGCTTTCATATAATCCCCTAAATTATATTTATTCTAACAAAGTTTTTCTTACCTTTTTGTAAAACAAATGTCCCTTTTTCAAATTTCATATTGCTATCTTCAACTTTGTTTTGATCGATTTTAACAGCACCACCATCAACATCTCTTCTTGCTTGTGAAGTTGATCCTACCAATTTAGTATCTACTAAAACTTGACATATCCAAGCACCTTCATTAAATTCAAATTGATCCATGGTTGTTGGGATATCTTTATTTGCAAAAATTTTTGTAAATTCTTCTTTTGCTTTTACACCTTCACCAGCACCATGAAATCTATCAACAATCTCCATTGCAAGGTTATCTTTTACTTTCTTAGGATGAATTGTACCATCTATTACACCCTCTTTTAAAGCAGCAATCTCAGTTAATGTTTTTGTTGAAAGTAATTCATAGTATCTCCACATAAGCTCATCACTAATACTTAAAACTTTTCCAAACATATCATTAGCTTCATCAGTTACACCAATATAGTTACCTAATGATTTTGACATTTTTTGAATTCCATCAAGTCCCTCTAATATAGGCATCATAAGTACTGATTGTTGTTTATTTACCCCGTAAGCTTTTTGAAGTTGTCGCCCCATTAAAAGATTGAATTTTTGATCTGTTCCGCCTATCTCAATATCTGACTGCAAATGAACACTATCGTATCCTTGAAGCAAAGGATACATAAATTCAGAAAGTGCAATTGGCGTATTTGAAGCGTATCTTTTTGAAAAATCATCCCTTTCAAGCATCCTTGCAACCGTTAAATTTGATGCAAGTGAAAGCATACCAGCAGCTCCAAGTGGCTCTAGCCAATCTTTATTATAAACAATAACTGTTTTTGATTCATCTAAAATTTTAAATGCTTGGGTTGTATAACTTCCAATATTTTTTTTGATGTCATCATCTGTTAGTACTTTTCTTGTTACATTTTTTCCAGTTGGATCACCAATCGTAGCTGTAAAATTTCCAATTAAAAACTGTACTATCCCACCAAATTTTTGAAAAGTTGCTAGTTTTTGTAATAACACAGTGTGACCTAAGTGTAAATCAGGTGCAGTTGGATCAAATCCAGCTTTTACAAAATAAGTTGTGCCTGTCTCAAAATAATTTTTTAATAATGTTTCAATTCTTTCAATATCTATAATTTCAGAAGTACCTCTTGTAATCTCACCAAGTGCTTCTTTGATTTTTTCTTCCATCTTCTTCTCCATTAACTATTATTTGTAAGCATCATCACCAGAATAAAATTCTATGATTTTGGCTTTTTGATTTACAATTTTTTTTATTTTCTCACTGTTATTATTTTTTATCTCAAAATCGATCGTACAGTATTGGACATATGAATGTCTATCTTTACCATATTCTATAAATAAGATTGTTGCATCATGATTGGAAAGATGCGTTAAAAGTCTAGCTAATTCACCTTTAACATTTTTCAAACTTACAACCATTTTATATACATAGTATTTATCATCACTCCATCTGCAATAGACCATTGGCTTTTTTTCTAACATCATATTATAGGCATTTTCACACATTTTGTGATGCACTAAAACATCTTTACCCTCTCTAAAAGCCACAATCTCATCATTAAGTTTTGGATGACAACAGTGATCAAATGAACAAGATTGTAATGAAAAATTAGAATAAAACATAAGGTTTTCAAACTTGTATTCTTTAAGATTTACTTGTTGAACTTTCATTCTTGCAAATAATCCAAGTTCATTTCTAATAGTCATCTCTATAGTTTTTTTCAAATGTTTTAGATGATCTAAATTATCAACAACTTTATAGATTTTAGGTTGTGGATATTTATCTAAAATAGTATTTGTATATCTAGAAAAAATAGAATTCACTATATTTTTTCCATTAAGTACATTTATTTGTTTATGTCTATTATGACACAAAAGCTTGATTCCTTTTTTAGCTTTTGAAGTTTGTACTATACTTAGCCAAGAGCATCTTACAACAATATCATCACCTTTATTAATAGAAACAATATCACCACTTCTAAGTTCAGTGATGAGTGGTTTTTTAACTTTGTTTATATAACAATCAGTAGCTTTATTACCAAGATCAGTATGGATCAAAAATGCAAAATCATATGCACATGATCCCCTTGGCATTTTAAAAATTTCTCCTTTTGGTGAATAAACCATTATCTCTTCATAAAATAACTCTTTTTTCGTTTCATCATAAAACTCTTCAATATTATCATTATCCATCTCAAGAGTATGAAGCCAATTTAGATTTGGTTCTTTCAAATTCGTTTGCCCATTTTTATATTTCCAATGTGCTGCGACACCAAATTCGGCAATTTTATGCATATCATGTGTTCGTATTTGAATTTCAAAAATTTTCGTATTATGAAAAACTGTTGTATGAATCGTTTGATATCCATTTTCTTTTGGTATTGCTATATAATCTTTAAATCTAGAGATCAAAGGCATATAAGTAGTATGGATATAACCCAAAATTTTATAACATTCAAGCGGTGTATCTGCAATAATTCTAATTGCTAAAAGGTCAAGAACTTCATCAATAGTAACACCTTTTCTTTGAATCTTTAAATAGATTGAATAATAGTGTTTCATCCTACTATAAATAACAATCTTATCTTTAAATTCATTACCTAATACATCATGAACATTATCTATAAATTGTGTAAATGCATTTTGTATTCTTTCTTGATAATTTTGTATATATTCATCAATTTTTTTATACTCATTTGGATAAATATAATAAAACGAAAGATCTTCTAATCTATTTTTTATTGCAGACATACCAAGACGATGAGCAATTGGAGCATATACAACTAATGTTTCTTCTGAAATTCGTATTTGTTTTTCAGGAGTAAGAGCATCAAGTGTTAACATATTATGTGTTCGATCAAATAACTTTACTAACAATACCCTAACATCTTCTATAGATGCAATTAACATTTTTCTAAATGTCATAGCAGATTTTAAAAGCTTATCAGTCTCTTTACTATGTGTTAATTCATGATCTCTAATCACAGTAATTTTAGTTAATCCATCAACTATATTAGCTACATCAACACCAAAAAGATGTGTAATATCATCTAATGAATAACTTGTATCTTCAACTATATCATGTAGGAGTGCAGCTAATACCATAGACTCATCACTACTATAATGTGCAGTGATTGCAGCAACTAAAATTGGATGAACAACATAAGGCTCACCACTTTTTCTAAATTGTGTTTTATGAGCTTCTATACAAAACTCTATAGCTTGTTTAATAAGTGGGGTAATTTCGATTGATTCTTGTAACGCTTCAATAGCACCTTCGATGCTATTGATAGGTTTTATTGAAGATAAATATTTTTCCAAATGTAGATAAAATTAAATTATTTTTTGAAACCGTCAATAACTAAAAGACCTTTTGCAATCTCATGAATTGCAATATCAGTATATTTCATATTTTTTAAAACTGCACTATCTAAAAGTGGTTTAGCACCATTACTAAGTTCATCTGCTCTTTGACCAACTGCAAGTGCTAATACATATCTATCATTTCCGACTCTTTCTAAAGCTTTAGCTAAAATCTCTTCTATTCTCATTTATTCTCCTTTATTTAACTATTGAACACTTAGCATAATCACCATTTACAATGTTCAGTAAGTTTCCTTTTTCATTCATATTTGCAACTACGATTGGTAATTTATTGTCTTTAGCAAGTGCAATTGCTGTATCATCCATAACTTTGATGTGATCTTTTAAAGCTTCATCATAAGATATTACATCTAATTTAATAGCATCATCAAATTTCATAGGATCTTTATCATATACACCATCAACTTTAGTAGCTTTAATCAACATAGATGCTTCAATCTCTGTAGCTCTTAAAGTTGCAGCAGTATCAGTAGTAAAATATGGATTACCAGTTCCAGCTGCAAATATAACTACTCTTTTCTTTTCAAGATGTCTTCTAGCTCGTCTAACAATAAAAGATTCAGCAAGTTGCTCCATTTTAATTGCTGTTTGAAGTCTTGCTTCAAGACCAATATGTTCAAGTGCTTCTTGCATTGCTATACCATTAACAACAGTTGCTAGCATACCCATATAATCACCACTTGTTCTTTTAATAATTCCATCAGCAGCAGCACTTACACCTCTAATGATGTTTCCTCCACCAATTACAATACCAACCTCAATATCATTATCAACTAATTGCTTAATCTCATTTGCAATATAAGCTAATATTTGAGTATCAATACCATAACCACCTTCACCTGCTAACGCTTCACCAGAGAATTTAACCAGCACCCTTTTTTTCATAAATTACCCCAAATAAAATTTTTGGATTATATCTTTTTTATACTAACTAAAAGCTAAAACGAAAACAAAAAAAATCAATATGAATCAGGAATAAAATAAGTATAATTAATGTAGACTTAAAAAGCTTAGCCCATAAAAAAAGAGCCATTAAAAGTTGGCGGCGACCTACGTTTCCACAACTGA
>CALMBI010000182.1 GCA_937860115.1 uncultured Arcobacter sp.
AGAGTATGCTTTGCATGAAATATAAAATCACTTACCAAGAAAATGGTAAATTAAAAATAAAAGTGATCTCATCACTAGAAGATGCAAATCTAAATATCATCTCAATCCAAAAAGTATCCTCTTTTTGGAGTATAAATGATCTTTTTGTCTATAAGCATGATAAAGAGATAACACTTCTTATGTATGAGATAAGCCTTATGCTCAAATCAAAATTACCCCTTAAAGATGTTATCGAGATATTATTGCAAACACCTTCAAGTGATTTTCAAAAAAAGATTTTACTTACAATTGATAAGAGTTTGCAAGATGGAAAACCAATCTTCCAATCACTTCAAAAAGAGCACAAAAAACTAGGATATCTTCCGATTTTATTTTTTCAATTGGGGGAACGAAATAGTAATTTAGAAGAAGCGATCTCTTCATTGCACACTATTTTAGAGCAGAAGCAAAAAATGAAAGAAAAAATCAAATCTGCCTTGCAATATCCAATTATCTTGGTTGTCGCATTTTTTATAGCGATTGGATTTATACTCGGATATGTTGTACCGCAGTTTGAAACTATGTACGCTCAGTTTGGATCAAATTTACCCTATAGCACAAAGGTATTGTTAGAAATAAAACAGATAGTAGTTCAACATTTTATATTTATTTGTATAGGGGTAGCTGTACTATTTAGCGGAGGAGTGTTATTTATCAAAAATAATAAATACACGATTGATAAAATAAAATTTCACACTATCCCTTATTTTAGTCGGTTGCTTCAAACATTTATCTTTTTTGAATTTTTTCTAACAATCTCTCTTTTGGTAAAATCCAAACACAAACTACAAGATGCCTTGGTATATGGAAAACAAATAGGGGATAATCAATATTTTACACAAAAAATATCGCAAGTAATCGATGAGATAAGTGATGGGTATTGTGTATCAAAAAGTTTTACAAACAGTAATATTTTTGATCATCTTACTTTACGTTTAATAATCATAGGTGAAAATAGCAATTCATTAGAATCAGTTTTGGAAGATCTTGCAAGTTTCTTTCAAAAACAGCTTGACAAAAGAATAGAAAATTTTACAGCGTTTATAAATCCTTTTTTAATTTTTAGTATCTCTGGTGTTATTTTGTGGCTTGTATTAGCTATTATGTCTCCAATATGGGAGATGGGCAACTTTATAAAATAGTTTGCTATAATCTATCTATAAATACAACAAGATATAGGGTTTAAAATGGAAAATGCAGTTAAAGAGATACTAGAGCATATTGGTGAAGATATTACAAGAGAGGGGCTTATAGATACTCCAAAGAGAGTGAGAAAAGCGTGGGAATTTATGTGTGGTGGCTACAACCAAAATGCTCATGAGATTATCAATCAAGCACTTTTTACAACGACAAATGATGAGATGGTTGTGGTAAAAGATATAGAATTTTATAGTATGTGTGAGCATCATATGTTACCAATTATTGGAAAAGTGCATGTGGCTTATATACCAGATGGAAAAGTTGTGGGACTAAGTAAAATTCCAAGAGTTGTAGATGTTTTTGCTAGACGTCTTCAAATTCAAGAACAACTTACGGAACAAATTTGTGATGCTATCAATGAAGCGATAAAACCAAAAGGGGTAGCAGTTGTGGTAGATGCAAGACATATGTGCATGGAGATGAGAGGGGTCGAAAAGATTTGTTCAACGACTGTAACTTCAGCTCTTAGAGGGTTATTTAAGAAAGATAAAAAAACGAAAGATGAGTTTTTAAGTATTATCTCTTCTTCGTTTCACAAATAATCTATTGTTTATTTTTTTTGATAATGTGATAAAAAAGTCTTTGAAAGAGTTTGATTTTCGAACTCTTTTTTCTTTGTAAGATATTTGTTATAAGTTGGATTTTTGTTCTAAAGAATTCTCTACCTTTTAGAAACAATTTATTTTTTTTGATTTTATGAATAAAATCGATAGTTAGATTGTAAATATATCTAAACCAATTTATACTTAAGAGTTGCTCTTTTGAGTTGTCAAGCACTGCAAATGCTATCGCAACAGGGATAAATTTCACAATATAAAGCACAACAAAGAATCCTACTAATCCTTTTGCTAATAGTGCAAGTGCATAGACCCCCATCAATTCAGAGATCACAAAAAATAGGATAAAAATAAAGAGTATAAAATATTTATTTTGGATTTTTATCCAAGCTAAGAAGGATTGATAAAATTGGAGTGATTTAAACTCAGAGTACAGTGGCTTTAATAGTGTATCCCAAAAAAGATACTCTAATAATAAATATATAAATGCTAATAAGGATATAAAAAAGTTACGCAAAAATTTCATAAAATGATTTTAGCTAATCTGCGTAAAAAAGGTGCTAAAGTCGATTAGCTATCCTAAGCTCTTTTCGTTTTTTACCATCTTCAAATCTTCTTTTATCCTCCTCTGTTTCAAGTTCAAGTGGTGGAACTTTTACAGGTCGTCCCTCACTATCAACAGCAACCATCGTAAAATAACAACTATTTGTATGGGTTACAATTCGTGAACGTATATCTTCACAAATAACTTTTATCCCAACTTCCATAGATGTATTTCCTACATAATTGATAGAAGCTAAAAATGTTACAAGTGTTCCAACAGGAATAGGGTGTTTGAAAAGTACTTTATCAACTGAAAGTGTAACAACATAGTGTCCACTATATCTTGAAGCACATGCATAAGCGATCTCATCTAGATGTTTGAGTAAAAATCCTCCATGCACATTTCCTGTAAAATTAGCTTTATCAGGAGTCATTAAGAGATTCATCTCTAAGGTTTTGAGTTTATATGTTGAGTTCATTTGAGTTCCTTTTTTCTTTTTAAAAAGGAGTAAGAGTTTTACCAAATGGCAAAAAGAGCTTACGCTCCTTTTACGATAGTTTCGATTTTTCCAACAATTGAAGGATCTTCAAGAGTTGAAGTATCTTGAGTGATAGCTTCACCTTTAGCGATACTTCTTAAAATTCTTCTCATGATTTTTCCTGATCTAGTTTTTGGAAGATCTGGAACATAAGCGATTTCATCACATACAGCTATAGCTCCGATCTCTGTTTTGATAATTTTATTGATCTCTTTAGAAAGCTCAAGTTCATCTGCTGTCTCATCTGCTTTTTCAGAAGCAAGTGTTTTAAGAACAACATATGCAAATATTCCCTCACCTTTAATTTCATGTGGTTTCCCTACTACAGCCACTGCAGCTACATTTGGATGTTTTTTGATAGCAGATTCTACTTCAGCAGTTCCCATTCTGTGTCCACTTACATTGATAACATCATCAGTTCTACCAGTGATTGTGATATACCCATCTTCACTCATCATAGCACCATCACCTGTAAAATAAACAGGTTTTCCATCTTTTTTACAGTCACCAAAGTATGATTTTACAAATCTATCACCATCTCCCCAAATAGTTCTAATCATAGAAGGCCATGGTTTAGTGATACACATAAATCCTTTTTCACCGATCTCAGTTGGAGTACCATCTGTATCGATGATCTCTGCCATAATTCCTGGAAGTGCAAATGTCGCACAAGCAGGTTTAATAGGAGTTGCTGCTGGAAGTGGAGAGATCATATGTCCACCAGTTTCTGTTTGCCAATATGTATCAACGATAGAGCATTGACTTCCACCAACCTCTTCATAGTACCATTTCCATGCTGGAGGATCGATAGGCTCACCAACAGTTCCAAGAATTCTTAAACTTGATAAGTCATATTTTGCTGGCTCATCTGCTCCCATTTTGTGAAGCATTCTGATTGCTGTTGGAGCTGTATAGAATTGATTGATTTTATACTCTTCAACCATTTTCCAACATCTTCCAGCATCTGGGAAAGTAGGAACACCTTCAAACATCACTGTCGTTGCACCAGCTGCTAATGGTCCATACACGATATAAGTGTGTCCTGTAATCCAACCAACATCCGCTGTACACCAATAAGTATCGTTATCTTTGATATCGAATACCCATTCCATAGTCATTTGAGCCCAAAGGATATATCCAGCACTACTATGTTGCACCCCTTTTGGTTTACCAGTTGATCCTGATGTATAGAGTAAGAAAAGTGGATCTTCACTATCCATCATCTCAGGTTCACAAACACTTGATTCATTTTTGATAAGTTCATTATAACTATAATCTCTTCCAGCTACCCAAGTGATATCTTCACCATTTCTCTCAACTACACATACTTTTTTAACACACTCACATCCAGTTTTTAATGCTTCATCAACAACTGGTTTAAGCATATATGGACTTCCTTTTCTAAAAGCACCATCAGCAGTTACAACAAGTTTTGCTTCAGCATCGATGATTCTATCTTTTAAAGCTTCTGCACTAAATCCACCAAATACGATAGAATGAATAGCTCCAATTTTTGCACAAGCAAGCATTGTAATAGCAGCTTCAGGGATCATTGGCATATAAACAACAACTCTGTCACCCTTTTTAATATCAAATTGATTTTTAAACATATTAGCTGTTTTGTTTACTTCATATGCCAATTCTCTATAAGTTAAGATTCTTTGATCTCCATTGTCACCTTCAAAAATAATAGCTGCTTTATTTTTTTTAGTATCTAGGTGTCTATCAACACATTGATGTGCGACATTCATCTTCCCACCAACAAACCATTTATAAAAAGGTGCATTTGATTCATCTAAAACAGTATCGTATGGTTTAAACCACTTGATTTTTTCACTAGCAAATTTCCCCCATGTTCCTTCATAATCCTCTTTAAACTCATTCATTAGATCATGATACTCACACATATTTTTGAAAGCTGGATTGTTAAATCTTGATTTTTTTGGCTCGAAAATATCGCTCATTTTTTATACTCCATAGGTTATTTATTTTGTTTTATTCTATTATAAATAGGTTAAATAGCATTTTAATAGCATTATAATTTTTCGGTTGAAGTTTTGTTAAAGTAAGAAGAAATAAGTTACTTTTCGTAACAAAAAAGTAACTCTTTAAAAAAAGAGAAATAAAATTAAAACTTACTTTTTCATGTACTACAAAAGAACATTTTTACAAAATTTCTCTTAGTCGCTATCGGATCTTTATTAGAATTTGTATAAAATCACTAAAAATAACAAAAGGTAAAAGATGAGTAGTAAAAGAATTGATGCATTTTTGTCAAAATTGGGTTATTGTACAAGAGGTGAAGCCAAGAAGTTTATGAAAATTCACGAAGTGTGTGTAGATGAAAAGAGAGTCTATCAACCCTCTATTAAAGCACTTCACAGTGCAATAACTATTGACAAAGAGGTACTAGATCCTGAAACGATTACAATTTTGATGCATAAACCAAGTGGAGTAGTGTGCTCTCATGATGATAGTGGAAAACTTATCTATTCACTTCTCCCTTCACAGTGGCAATACAGAAATCCAAAACTTTCAACTGTAGGAAGACTTGATCGTGATACAACAGGAGCAATTTTACTCACAGATGATGGGGAGCTCAATCATAAACTAACAAGCCCAAGATCAAATATCTCTAAAGTTTACAAAGTGACACTCGCTCATCCTTTAAAAGGTAATGAAGGAGATCTATTTGCAAGTGGAACACTTCTTTTAAATGGTGAGGAGAAACCTCTTTTATCAGCAAAACTTACAATAATCGATTCTACTACTGTATTATTAGAGATCGTTGAGGGAAAATATCATCAAGTAAAAAGAATGTTTGGTGCAGTTGAAAATAGAGTAGTTGCACTTCATCGGGTGAGTTTTGATAAATATAGTGTTGAGGATTTAGATGAGGGTCAATATATAATTTTAAACCAATAAAAAAACAGGCTTTCACCTGCTTTTTTTCTGTGCTCTTTTCAAAAAAATCT
>CALMBI010000183.1 GCA_937860115.1 uncultured Arcobacter sp.
TACTCAATAAACTATTTATTAATAAAATTCGTACTCTTTATGAGCATGAGCAAGATTACCTTTATGTAATTCATCCATCATATACATATTTTTAAATGCACTAAAATCAGCAGTATTTTGATATGTTAAGACATCTTGTTCCGCTTCAATTGCTTTGAGTGCAGTTTCTTTTAGAGCTAAAAAATAGTTTCTCATTTGACCTATTGCAGTTTTATCAGTAAATTTCCCATGCCCTGTTGCATATACTTTTACATCATATGTTTCTACAACATCAAGTGATTTGAGACCACCCTCTACACTCCCATCTGTGATTCTAGGAATTCTTTGACTAAATAAGATATCTCCTGCAAGTAACACTTTTTCATCAGCCATATATGCCATAAGATCTTCAGGTGAATGGACAGCATAATCAAAATGTTTTATCCCAAAAGTTCTTCCATCAAGTTCTAAAACTTGATCTTTAGTGATAAAAGTATCAATCGCAATAACTTTAGTTCCTTTGTAATCCTCTTTAGAAATCACAAATGAATAATTAGGAACTATACCAGCTGGATATTCTTTCGCTTGTGCTTTTGTTCCATAGATGTGTGCCCCAAATTTCTCTTTAAAATAATTGTTTCCTAGCCAATGATCCTCATGTCTATGAGTATTAAAAACATATTTAACTGGAAGATTTGCTATCTTTTTCATAGCTTTATATGCAGCATCTGCATAGTTATAAGATGGTCCACTATCGATGACTATCCAAGATGTTTTACCTTTTACCCAATAGGTATTTACCATATTTCCACCATTAGCTTTGTTTGGTTCTTCCAAAGCACCTTCAAATCTATATACAGTGTCTGATATCTTTTCTGGTTTTAATTCATACTTAGCAAATGCAAGTACTGTGAATCCTAAGATTAAAATCAATTTTTTTAGCATTTATTATCTCCTTAATTTAATATTTTTCATTGTCATTTGGGAAAAGTCCACTCTCAACATCATTTTTGTACTGTTTTACTGCATTTTTTACAAGTGAAGTACCATCAAGGTATTTTCGTACAAATTTTGGATAGTTTCCATGTAAAAATCCAAGCATATCAGACCAAACAAGTA
>CALMBI010000184.1 GCA_937860115.1 uncultured Arcobacter sp.
CATTAAAAGCAAAAAGCCTTTTCCTTCGAACGATTCTCTAAATCCTTCTAATACATCACTAAATATATTTTTCCCTTTGAGAAGTTTTTTTTCGATTAAAAAATGGGTATGTGTTCCAAAATATCGATCGACATTATGAAGATAATGCAACATCTCATAAGAGAGTTCTACACTTCCCAGATACGTTTTCCCATCCCATAATGGATAGATAAATCTATACGCTTGTACTGCTCGCCCCACTTCCAAACCATACTGACTTGATTTGGTTTTATTAGCTCTTGCTACATCTGGACGTATCTGTGTCAGATCATCTCCAAACTCACTTGGTTTGTGCATTCGTAAAAAAGATTTGTTATCTGGAAGATGAAAATGGATCACTTTAAAGCCTCTGTTTGAAAGTTTTTTGTAATTTTCATCTAGAGTTTTATAAAGATTTTCTCTATCTCTTTGTGCAAATAATTTTTTGATTTTTGGTGTATTGATAAGTGTGGCAAAATAGAGATCTGTATCCTCTTTGAGTTCATGAAAAACAGCGTTATACTGCTCTTGCATATTGAGTGTTTCTTGTTCTAGTATGGCGTTTTTGTGTTGTTCATGTCCAAGTTTGATCACTTGATGCAAGATGAGAGAAACAATAACAAACGCGACAACAAAAATAACTTTTTTCATATTAGATACCTACAATTATTACTTGAAAAAAGTTTATCATAAAGTTACAAAAATATTACAATCGCTTTTTGATTTTATTAGTTGGAGGTACTTACTCCATTTTACAACTAAAACAATTCACCTGATCCTTACAGTGTTCGCAAGCTGGAGCAACTTCACAGATAGAATCATAGATAAATTTTTTCCAAAGTTTATCTGCAGGTTTGATAGCGTGAAGAGTCGGAAAATGTTTTTTCATATAGTTTCCCATTTCTATCCTACTTCTAAATCCTAGATCTTGATAAAGATGGTTTGGCATAAGGGATATTTTGGCTACATAAGGAGCGATACTATCTTTTGCGTAATTATCATACGCATAACTTTCTAAAAAATCTCTTACTTTATCTTCTAAAATTTGAAGCTCAAATCCCATTTCAAAAAAC
>CALMBI010000185.1 GCA_937860115.1 uncultured Arcobacter sp.
AAAAAAGTATTAGTTTTATGTACAGGAAATAGTTGCCGAAGCATTATCGCAGAAGCCTTAATCAATGCGAAACTTGATGGTGTTGAGGCAAAAAGTAGTGGTGTCCGAGCAAGTGGGAAAGTTAATCCAAATGCTAAGAAGTTGCTTGAGGAAAAAGGGATTTGGAAAGAGGAGTATCACTCAAAAACACTCGATACTGTTATAGATGAAGAGTTTGACCTTGTAGTAACAGTTTGTGACCATGCAAATGAAACTTGTCCAATGTTTCCAAGACCTGTTCCAAAAATTCATGTAGGTTTTGAAGACCCAGATGGAAAAGGGTTTGAGACATTTGAAGCTACTTATAAAGAGATAGAGGAAGTTTTACTTCCAGCTGTGCAAAAAGCATTAGGAATTTAAGATGAAATTAGAGATATTAGGAACAGGCTGTGCAAAATGTAAGGCACTTGAAGAGATAACAAAACAAGCAGTGGCAAAAGTTGGTGGATTTCATCAGGTTGTCAAAGTCGATGATATTATGGAAATTATGAAATACAATGTCGTTAGCACCCCTGGACTTGTTATTGATGGTGTTATCAAAAGCACTGGAAAACTTCTAAATGTGGATGAAGTGATAGCATTGATGGAGCAAAAATAGTCTATGTTTGACTGGCTCGAAACACTTATGGGTGGATTGGTTTTTGATATTTTGAAGCTTCAAAAGGAGAGTAGTTTAGGGGGAGCTTTACACTTCTTTTTCTACGACACTATCAAAATCTTTATCCTTTTGGTGACTATCATTTTTGTGGTAAGTTTCCTTAGAACCTATTTTAATACTGAAAAGGTGAGGGTGTATCTTCAAGGGAAAAGTGAATTTAGTGGAAATATCCTAGCGGCACTTTTTGGTATCATCACCCCTTTTTGCTCGTGTAGTGCGATTCCTCTTTTTTTAGGATTTATGCAAGCGAGAATTCCAATCGGGATAACTTTTAGTTTTCTTATCTCTAGTCCACTCAATAATGAGATAGCAATCGCGATGCTTTTTGGACTTTTTGGCTGGAAGATAACGGCGATTTATATCGGATTTGGACTCCTTGTGGCGATACTAGGTGGATATATGATAGGAAAACTTCGCCTAGAAAAATATGTACTTATCCCTGTTACTCCAATGGAAGGGGAGCTTGAAGATGTCAAAATTGAGCTTACTTTAAAACAAAGAGCAAAAGAATCATGGGACTACACGAAAGATATTTTTAAAAAGATTTATTTGTATGTGATAGTTGGTGTGGGGATAGGTGCTTTTATCCATGGGTTTATCCCTGCTGATTTTATTAGTCTTTATGCTGGTGGGGATGCTTGGTACGCTGTACCAGTGGCAGTTCTCATGGGGATTCCGATGTACTCAAATGCTGCAGGGGTGATGCCACTTATTGAAGTTTTGAGTGCAAAAGGGATGTTGCTTGGAACAGCCCTTGCTTTTATGATGGCAGTTACGGCTTTGAGTCTTCCTGAAGCGATGATTCTTAAACGAATACTTCATATCAAACTTATCGCGATATTTTTTGGGATAGTGAGCTTTGGGATACTCTTGGTTGGTTATCTATTTAATGCGATTTTATAAAAAGGAAAAATGATGTTTAAAAAAATAAGTGTAGGGATTTTAGTTTTAAGTAGTTTAGCTTTTGGAGATGTTTACACTTTCAAACCAATCAAAATCACAAAAGATATAAGTTGCGTGATAGGTGACCTCAATCTCCCAACAAAAGAGAATAATGGCTTTGTATCAAATATGTGTTATGTGAATATTGGAGATAGTTTGGTCGTACTTGATGCTGGACCCACTTATAAGTTTGCAAAAGAATTTTATGGTTTGATGAAAAAAGAGCATCCAAAACTTGAAGTCTCCCATGTTGTTTTATCAAATTTTCATGATGACAGA
Organism: uncultured Arcobacter sp.; assembly: GCA_937860115.1. Classification (GTDB taxonomy): domain Bacteria; phylum Campylobacterota; class Campylobacteria; order Campylobacterales; family Arcobacteraceae; genus CAIJNA01. The sequence continues at coordinate 1,919 of CALMBI010000185.1, forward strand.
GTGCAAGGAGCTGGCTTCTTTGGAGAAAAAGGGGCAAAAATAGTTGGATACAAAAATCTTAATGAAGATATAAAAGAGAATTTGGATACATTTGAGCGGATGAAAATGATTTTAAATCCAGAAGTTTTAAAAGGAACTACAATCCCAAAAGCTGATTTACTTGTGGAAAATGGCTATGAGATCAAAGGGAGTAAAAAAACACTTACGATTGTTAAACCAAGCACGGTAAGTGAAGAGAAAAGCGATATTGCCGTATATTCAAAAGATGATAGTTTCTTATTTGTAGGAAATATTGTTTTTAACGGAAGGATGATTAATTATACAAAAAACTCTTCAGTTGATGGGTGGATAGAAGCTTTAGAAAATCTTGCAAAAATGGAAGCAAAATATCTTTTAGGCGGGCATGGGAAAGAGTATGATGCAAAGAGTTATCAAACAACTTTAGAGTATTTAAATCTACTTAGAGATGGTGTAAAAAAAGGGTACGAAGATGGAGTAAGTGCGATAGAGATAAGTAAAGTGGTCGATACGAAAAAGTTTAATTTTTTGCATTATTATGAACAACTTAATTATGGAAATATCCAAAATCTTTACAATCAACTTGAATGGCAATAAAAAACGGAGGGAATACTTAGTCAAAATGACAATAGATTAAATCATTTATTTGTCATTTTGAATTTCACGATTAATCCACGATTATTCTATAAAGTATCATATGAAAAAAACAAAAAGGAGTTTTGATGATGAAAAAGATACTATTTACAGGGTTATTGTGTGGGATGTCACTTTTTGGAGCAGATTATAGTGCAATGAGTTTGGATGATTTATTGCTTCAAAAGGGAAGCGTTCCAGAAGCTGATAGGGAATCATTTAAAAGTGCGATGCAATCAAAAATGGGTGAACTTACTCCAGAAGAGAGGGCCAATATTCAACACGGAAGTGGTAAAGGGGAAGGCTCTAAACAATACAAAAAACAACAATCAAACGATCGATCGTACGGAAGTGGTAGTGGGCAAATGAAAAAACAATATGGAAAAAATAGATAGAGGATAGCCAAATGACAATAGATAATTCAACTACATCTACAACAAATGAAGATCGATTTATTACAGAAATCTATGCATAAAAAAATATCTTTTAGGTATAATCTTGCATGAAAATTTTGTACCTTGAAGATGATATTAATTTATCAAATACAGTTTGTGAATATCTTGAAGATGAGGGGTTTGTCGTAGAAGCTGTTTATGATGGGGAGGATGCCTTAAATACTCTTTATCATAAAAACTACGATTTACTCCTTTTTGATGTCACGGTTCCTAATGTTAGTGGCTTTGAAGTATTAAAACTTCTTAGAGATCAAAATATCAAAACCCCTACAATTTTTATCACTTCCCTTTCTACTATTGATGATCTTTCCTATGGATATGAGCTTGGAGCAGATGATTATATTAAAAAACCATTTGTTTTAAAAGAGCTTCTTTTTCGTATCAAAGCACTTCTAAAAAGAGAATATAAAAGCGATAGTGAAATGATAGAGATTGTTCCAAAAGTTTTTTTTGATATGGGAAAAAATAGTATCAAAAGTGATGATGGGATTTTTGAACTGAGTCAAAAAGAGGTGGAGTTACTTAAATTACTCTATAAAAATAAAGGGCAATGTGTTCTTTTTGAAGAGATCTATGAAAATGTTTGGAGTTTTAGTGAAACACATAGCGAACAAAGTCTTCGAACATATATAAAAAATTTACGAAAAATTCTTGGAAAAGAGTCTATTCAAAGTATCAAAAAAAGAGGATATATTTTTGTTTAATGGGGAGAAAAAAACGGCATGGATGGTTTTGGCTATCTATTTAGTTTCAACAACTTTTGTTTTGTTTGCTATGAGTTTTGTCTATTTTCAAATAGAAAAAGAGAAATTTAAAGAGCAAATTAAAGAGGAGTTGATCCTTGATGCAAAAGATGTTACTACTTCTTTGGAAGAGCTTCATAGTAGTATGTTTGGAGAGATTTTTTATCCGAGATTTAAAGGGTTCGAGAGTGCGATTTTTGATAGTGATGGGGAACTTATTTTTACTACTTTTCAAGAAAAAATAGATCTCAAAAATCAACTTTACAGGAAAGATGGGTTCACATATTTTGTTTATCATCAGGAGCCATATTATTTAGGTGCTGCGACAATTGTTATCAAAAAAGATACAAATACATTTTTAGAAGCTTTGGACAAAAAAATCATTTTTTTACCTCTTGTGATTTTATTTATAATTATAGTGACTTCATTTTTTTTAGTGAAAATTATTTTAAAACTACTCAAAAGTAATATAGAAGCACTCGATCAATTTATAAAAGATACAACTCATGAGCTCAATACTCCAATTGCCACAATCCAATCAAATCTTGAGCTTTTAGAAAATGCTTCACTTGATGAAAAGGTTGCTAAAAAACTTGATCGTATAAGATCAGCAACTATTGGGATCAAAAATCTCTACGAGGATCTTGTGTTTTTAACACTCAATAAATCACTTAAATCGACTTTGCAAATGGTTTCAATTAATCAGATGATCAAAAATCGAATCGAATATTTTTCACTCCTATTTAAGTCTAAATCACTTGAAGTTGTAGTTGATGAAAAGGGTAAGATGGATCTTTTTATAGACGAGAGTAAAATAACAAGATTAATCGATAATCTTCTCTCAAATAGTATCAAATACTCAAATAAAAATAAAAAAATCACTCTTATAGTAAAGGAAAGATCGTTTAGTGTGATCGATGAAGGTTTGGGGATGAGCCAAGAGGAAGTAGAGCTTGTATTTGAAAGATATAGCAGATTTCATACAAAAGAAGAGATGGGATTTGGGATAGGATACAATATTATCTATCAAGTGATCAAAGAATATGGGTTAAAAATTGAGATTGATTCAAAAAAAGGGGTAGGAACATGTGTCACAGTAAGTTATTAAAATACTTGTTTTTTATTATGGCTCCACTTTTGCTTCTAGCAAACCCTTATGAACAAAATTGTTTAGAGTGTCATGGTGATGCTGAGCAACAGATGGGTGTATTTTTTGGACGATATTTGATTCAATATAGCAGTGAAAGAAAAGTAAAAAAAGCACTTTATGATTATCTTAGTGATCCAACTTATCAAAAATCAGTGATGCCTATGGGATTTTTAAATCGTTTTGGAATCAAAGAAAAATCAGATCTAAGTAACAAAGATCTTAAAGAAGCTATAGATACCTATTATAAAAATTTTGCTCCAAAATATCGCCTCAAATAAAGAAATTAACAATCATTTAACAACTTTTTGATACTCTTGCTTTAACTTTAAAATATTTGGAGATGAGAATGAATATTGAATTAATGAAATTAGTAGTTGATTATGGAATTTTAGTTGTCTTACTATTGATGGGTTTTGCGGCTATATTTTTTTATATAGAGCGATTGTTGTTTTATAAAAATCTTGATCTATCTATGTATGAAAAAAAAGAGCTTTTAGAGATCGATCTCACCACTAACACATCAATTGTTGCTTCAATCGCTTCTAATAGTGTTTATATCGGTCTTTTGGGGACTGTACTTGGGATTCTAATCACATTTTATGCAATGGGTGAAACGGGACAAATTGATGTAAAAATTATTATGACTTCACTAGCATTTGCACTTAAAGCGACAGCTTTAGGACTTGTAGTGGCAATCCCATCTATGATATTTTATAATCATTTAGCAAGGATTATAGAAGTAAAAATCTCTCTTTTTGAAGCAAAATAGATGAAGCTTAAAAAATTTGACACGATAAATGTAGTTCCATTTATCGATATTATGCTTGTATTGTTGGTGATTGTTCTCACTACGGCTACATTTGTGGCAAAAGGTGTTATACCACTTGATTTAGCGGTTGCCAAAAATGCACAAAAACTCCAAGAGGAAAAAGTGCTCAATATCTCAATATCAAAAGAGGGTGAGACTTATTTTGATACAATGAAAATAGATAAAGAAAAATTAGAAGAGACTCTTCTAACATATCCTCAAACAAAACCTATCACACTCTCTTGTGATAAAGATGTAAAATTTGATCGTTTTGTATTTATTCTTGATATGCTAAAAAAACATCACTTTGAGCATTTGAGTGTAGTTACTCGATATTAGTTGGAGGTACTTAAGAGTAACTACTATCTATCTATCTTTATTTCAATCTTTTAGCAAAAGTGTACATTACAGGTAGATAAAGTAAATTAAGTACAGTTCCCCAAGCTAGTCCAAATGCCAAAGATACTGCGATTGGTTGGAATATCGCTGATTCTCCTGATGGATAGAGAATCAGTGATAACATCCCAATAAGAGTGGTAACTGTTGTTAAAATAATCGGTCTAAATCTTCTAATAGCGCCAACAAATACATCCTCTACAGTTTTTGCTTTTTTCAGATATGACATCATGATAATACCATCATTGATCACAACACCAGCGAGTCCAAGTCCACCAATCAGTGAAGGCATAGAAAGATTAAGCCCCATGATTTGATGCCCCAAAAGTACCCCAAGAAACGAAAATGGGATAACACTCATAACAATAAATGTTTCTCTAAATGAATTAAATAGATATAACATAGAAAGCATAATGAGAAGCAGAGCAAGTGTAGTTGCAGCGATCATATCGTTTTTGAGATCTTTGTTTTTTTCAGCCTCCCCTTTGATGACAATCTTCACGCCAGCTTTTTTGATCTCTTCTAAAATAGGATCTATTTTTTCTAACACTTCACTTGCAGTGATGGTTTTTGGATCTACATTTGCATAGAGATAAAAGTTTTGATCCCCATCATCTTTTACTATTTGTTCTAATGATTTGTTGATATGTAATCGACATACATCTCCTAGATAGACAAGCCTTCCATCGCTAAGGGCAATTTGAACATTTTGCAAACTATCAACATCATCTTTGTTTTTACTTCTTATTTTGATATCTATCATTTGTGTAGCATCAAATGCTGTAGCTTTTGTTCTGATTGAATATAAATTTGCCAAATAAGAACCAATAGATGCTTCACTCAGACCGAGTGATTTTCCGTAATCATTCACTTCAATCTTGATCTCATCATTGCCGTATTTAATGGAGTTTTTGATTGATGTTATACCGTTTATCGATTGAAGAGTTGTTTCTAATTTATTGATTGATTGCTCTGTAAGTTTGAGATTATTTGACATAAGCCCCACTTGAATATCAGATTTAATTGGTCCAACTTTTCGCTCTAATACATCAATCTCATCAAGATTGTATTTTGTTTTCAGATCAGCTTTTTTGATATATTTCGATAACATTTTTGTGATCTTCATCGATGTTTCTGTTCTTGTAGCTACTGTATCTCTTTCGAACATCGAAAGAGCTGGTGTAATATAATTTTCAACTATATTATCACCTTTAAAATCATTAAGTTCAACTGTCATATACATTATATAAGGGTTTCTCTCAGTGTTTCCACCTGCATTTTTTCTATATCCTGCAATTGAAGTGATACTTTTGATATGAAATTTTTCTTTATGTTTTAAAAGATCTTTTTCTATATTTTGTACCACTTGAAATGATTCTTCTAACGTGCTATTTTCATTTGCTTTAATTGATATTTTAATGTTATTGACATCATATTGAGGAAACATCTGGAATTTACTCTCTTTTATCATCATAAATATTGCAAGTGGAACAAGAACGATGAAAAGGAGTGTAAAAGTTTTTTTCCAATTCATAAAAAAGTGGATTATTTTACTATAAACCTCGTTTGCTTTTTTCCATGATGTTACTTTGCTTGTACCTTTGAGTGTATGGGATGCATGAATAGGTAAAAAGACAAACGTTTCAATGAAGGAAGCGATAACCAAAATAGATAAAGCGATTGGGATCAGTTTCATAACTTCTCCCATTGATCCTGTTATCATTAAAAGTGGTAAAAATGAGAAAATAGTAGTAATGGAAGCAATAAAAACAGGTTCAGCCATCTCTTTTGCGCCCATTATTGCTGCAACTTTTGGCTCATATCCTTCTTCTATATGTTGTTGGATATTTTCACTCACAATAATCGCATCATCAACAATAATACCAATGGCGATAAGTACCCCAACAAGAGAGATTATATTGATCGAATATCCAAAAAGATACATATAAATAGCACCTATTACAAACGAAGTAGGGATACCAATTATTATAACAAACGCCATTCTTGCATTAATCAAAAGTGCAACAAGCATAGTGATAAGTATTACACCAAAAATAATATTTGATGATACAACATTGAGTCTATCTACGATTCTTTTAGAATTATCATCAGAAATATTAATTGTGATATCTTTATTGTTTGTTTTTGCAATAAGTTCTTTTATACTTTTTGAGATTTCAAGTGCATTTGCAGTTTCGTTTTGTTTGATGGAAAGTGAAAGTGCTGCTATGCCATTGTAAGAAGAGAGTGTTTCTGCATCTTCATATTTTTTTTCAATAGTTGCAACATCTCTTAAGTAGATTGTTGTATTTTGTAATTTTATAAGTGTATTTGCAAGTTCTGCTTCACTTTTTGCTCCATTATTAGTTGATAGATAATATCGTTTTGTATCACCCTCTATCTCACCAACAGGAAATATATAAGAGATAAGTGATAATTTTTCTAATAATTCACTTTTGTTGATACCATAACCATCAATTTTTTCATCATGTAAGATCACTTCATAGAATTTATCACTATCACCAACTATTGTAACTTCACTGATTCCGCTTATATTAAAAAGTTTACTTTTAAATTTATCTGCAAATGTTTTCATTTCATCAACAGATTTAGTTTCAGATGTAAGAGCAAGATCCACAAGCTCTTTTGTACGATCCATGAGTTTTACGGTAGGTTCATCCATATCACTAGGAAGATTAGTGATACTAGCTGTTACGGCATCTTTAACCTTATTAAGCATATCATATCTATTAAGACCTTTTCGAAATTCGATAATGATATTGAATTTTCTAGGACTTATTACGGTTGCCATATTTACGACACCGTTAAGTGATTTGACATTGTCTTCAATATCAACAACAGCCATTTTATTTAAGACATCAACACTTGCACCCGTATAGTTCCCGCTTATAGAAACCATATCAAGTTCAAAAGAGGGGAACACCTCTTTGGGCATTTTGTTGTATGACCATATACCAATTGCAAATACTAAAAAGAACAGTGTATAGTTCATCCTTGAGTTTACAAGGAAAAATCTCAAAAATTTTTCAAACATCTATGTTGGCCTCAAAATTTATTTTAGAGTGTTTTTAATAGCCTCCTCATCTATTGTTGTGTTATCATATTTTACGATGAGTAGATTTTCAGTGTTGTTGATATACCATTCATCTACACCAGCTAAACTATCGAGTAGAGCAAATTTATTCTCATCAAGTTCAGCCAAATCAAAATAAGAATTGCTCATTTTTACTGGATTTGGAAGTGTAAGGATAAGGAGCAACCAAGCAATTGATACAAAAACTAAAACCATAGATATCTCATATAAACTTGCAGCAAAACTTCCATCAATCTCTACAAGATAAGATCCACCTACAAATCCCCCAATAAATGTTCCAGCATATCCAAACGAGTTAAAAGTTCCTAAAACCTTCCCTTTTTCATGCACTTTTGCATATTTTACAGTAAGTGATTGCATAATTGGTTCATGCATATTAAAACCAATAAAAAATACAACGACCCCAATAATAAAACTAAGCTCACTAGAAGCATTCCCAATAAGATAGTATGAAAGCCCAAAAAAGAAAATACCTAGTAAAAGTACCTCTTTATATTTTCCTTTTTTCTCAGCGATTATAGCTGCTGGTCCCATTGATAAGATTCCTCCAATAAGCGCTGGAACATACACTTTCCAAAGATCACTCATCGCCCATCCGAAGCTTTTTGTTAAAATAATTGGGATTATCATAAAAGCAAATGTCATCAAACCTTTTTGTAAAAAGTTTGTGATGTTCATATTAATTATCTCATTTTTGAGTAAAAACCCAAGAGTACTATGATTATGATATGTGTGAGTTACTTTTGGTGCATCTGGTACCATTTTAACTAAGATAAAAATAGAAATGATAGGTAAAATAGCAGTGATCCAAAAGAGTGTTTGGATATCTGAAGCACCAGCAATAACTGGTCCAACACCCATTGCAAGAGCAAAGCTCATACCAATCATTCCACCCATGATAGCCATCGCTTTTGGTCGTTGTTCCTCTTTTACGAGATCACTAATCATAGCAGTAACAACAGCACCAATTGCTCCAGCACCTTGTAAAAATCTTCCTAAAAGAAGCGTAAGAATATCAGTAGAGATCGCACATAAAACAGATCCGATAGCAAAAATAAGGAGTCCTGTGATAATAGTTCCTTTTCGGCCTAAAATATCACTCATTGCACCAAAAGGGATCTGAAAGATCATCTGTGTGATCGCATATCCACCAACAACGATCCCAACAATTTGTGGTGTAGCACCAGGGAGAGAAAGTGTATAAACTGAAATAACAGGTAAAACGATAAAAAGACCAAAAAATCTCATGGAGATAATAAGGCTCAGCGGCATAACTTGTTTAAACATATGTGTCCTTTTTGAATAAAAATAGGATTATATCTAAAAATAAATTATTGAGACTATGAGATAAAAATAATCTCTATGATTAATCTATATTTTAAATTTTGAGATAATTTTTAAGTTTGCCAAGTATAATCGTTCAAGTATTTTTGAATTTTATATTAGAAGGAAATAGGATGAAATATCGATATATTGGAAAAAGTGGACTTCGAGTAAGTCCTATTTGTATGGGGACTATGACATTTGGAACGCAATGTTTGGATGAAAAAGAGGCATTTGCCATTATGGATGAGGCATATGAGAGGGGTGTGAATTTTTATGATACTGCTGAACTCTATCCAGTTCCTCCAAGTGGCGAACTTGCTGGACTTACTGAAGAGATTGTTGGAAAATGGCTCAAAACAAAACCGAGAGAGAGTGTAATTTTGGCTTCAAAAGTTGCAGGAGCTGCAAACGGTTGGTTTGTCCCTCCAATCAGACATGGACTTACAGCAATCGATTCTTTTCATATTATCAAAGCAGTTGAGGGGAGTTTAAAACGACTTGACACTGATTATATAGATCTTTATCAAATGCATTGGCCAGATACAATTGTTCCGATCGAGGAGAGTCTTAAGGCATTTGATAGATTGGTGCAAAGTGGAAAAGTAAGATATATAGGTACTTCAAATGATACAGCTTATGGAACAACAAAAGCGTTAATGATGAGTGATTTTCATAAAATTGCACGATTTGAGTCTATCCAAAACAATTTCTCACTTCTTAATAGAAGATTTTTAGATGAGATGGTCGTGATGGCAAGAAAAGAGCAGATCTCTTTACTTCCATATTCTCCACTAGCTGGAGGGATCTTGAGTGGAAAATACAATCAAGATATTTATGCAAACGGAAGATTTAGTGATTATGTCAAATCAACCAATCAAAGACAAAGACTTATGGCTCAACGATTTATGAATGACAAAACATTAGCCTCAACCCAAAAATATCTTAAAATCGCGAGTGATTTTGGGATCAATCCAGTCACTTTAGCTATCGCTTGGTCGAAACAATTTGATTTTGTGGCTTCAACTATCATAGGTGCCACGACAAAAGAACAACTAAAACCTTCACTTGATGCTATGCATATGACACTGAATGATGAGATACTCAAAGAGTGTGATAAGGTACATAATGAAATTTTATACCCGATGGGATAAAGTGGCGATTATTTACAGCTTGCTGAAGAAAAATATTAAGAAAAAAAGAATACAATAGAGCCTTAAAATTTTTTAGGGGCTTCTTATGATACAAATGACACAATTGCACTTTCGAAAGATTTTTTTGCAATTTTTCTGATTCTTTCGCCGTTGCTATATGGTGCGACAAGTACACAACCAAAAAAGATCGCTTATCTTGTTTCTGATATACGGATCCCATTTTGGAAAATCCTCTCAAAAGGGATAGAAAACAAAGCCAAAGAGAATGGTTATAGTGTTGAA
>CALMBI010000186.1 GCA_937860115.1 uncultured Arcobacter sp.
CAGTATCATCAAAAGAGATTTTTGAGAATGTAAAAGATTTAGGGGTAGACTTTTCGCAAGGCTATTATCTTGGAAAACCAAACTTTTGGAGTGAGCTTCATTAGATAAAAGTATATATCTATTAAACAAACGATTAATAATCGTTGTTTTTTCTCATTCTCGCAAGTTCTTTAGATACACTGATATTAAACTCTTCATCAGGTTCAAAATTAAGTGCATAATTTCTTTTATCATAATCAACACTATTGAGAATTATCTTTACAGCTTCTATCCTTGCTTTGTGTTTATTATCACTTCTTACTATATACCAAGGAGCTGATTTTGAATTTGTTCGTCTGAGCATCTCATATTTTTTTTCACTAAACTCATCCCAAAGATCTTGTGCTTGAAGATCAACTTCACTCAGTTTCCATTGCTTGAGTGGATCCTCTTTTCTACTTTGAAATCTTGCTAGTTGCTCTGCTTTTGAAACACTAAAATAAAGTTTGATAAGTATCACATCTTGTCGCACTAGATCGTGCTCAAAATTCACAACATCTTCCATAAAAATCTCATACTGTTCTGGTGTACAAAAGCCAAATACAGGCTCAACCATCGCTCTATTATACCAGCTTCTATCAAACAGTACTATCTCTCCAGCAGTCGGAAAATGCTCAATATATTTTTGAAAAAACCACTGATGTCTTTGTGTTTCTGTTGGTTTCCCAAGAGCCACTATTCTATAATGACGGCTATTCATATATCTTGTGATCCGTCTAATAGCTCCACCTTTTCCACTTGCATCTCTCCCCTCAAACAAAATAATCATTTTTTTGTGAGTTTTTTCAAGATGTTTTTGAAGTTTGATAAGTTCAATTTGATACTCTTTCATCTCTTCATAGTCATAGATCTTTTGGATCCCTTTTTCTAGCGCAAATGGATCAATTTGTTTATAGTTACCAATCATTTTTTTTAAGATTTTATATTCATCAAGTTGTGATTGGGTCATCGATACTTTAGCATCCATTTTTTTAGATGCTGTCTCTTTTTTAACCACTTTTTGTATCACTTTTTGCGATCTTTTGTTTGTTGAAGTTGTTGCATCAGTTTTTTTAGATGGAGAAGTTGTTTGAGGTAAACTTCCCTCTGTAATCGTTTTTCTATAAGCATCAAGTACTTTAGATGCTTTTTTGTCGTCCAAGTGATCTAATTTTGTATATCCTAAAACTTTTACATATCTTTTACCATCTTGTTGAAACCTAGCAACATATTTTTTTCCATAAGATGGGTGTTCCTCTTTTGAGATATAGAGTCCAGCTAAATCAGTTTTATCAAAATCTTGTAGATTCATCTAGTTTCCCTTCTTAAACGTATTTTCTTGTTCCATTAAAATGATCTCTTCAGTCCCTTTGATGATAATCTCTTTATCTTTTTTGAGATTGAGATTTTTATTTTTTTTCTCATATTCAAGATGTCTTAATATATATTTGATCGTTTCAAGTCTTGCTTTCTTTTTATTGTCGCTTCTTACAATTGTCCATGGTGTAAGATCCGTATTGGATGCCATCATCATAGAGTATTTTGCAACTGTATATTTATCCCAAAGTGTTTGTGCAAGTTCATCAACTGGACTTAGTTTAAATTGTTTTAGCGGATCAATTTTTCTCTCTTCAAAACGTCTTTCTTGCTCTTTTTTAGACACAGAAAAATAAAACTTAAATAATTTAATTCCAGATTTGACAAGCATTCTTTCAAATTCTGGAACTTCTCGTAAAAATTCATGGTGTTCTTCTGGTGTACAAAATCCCATTACAGGCTCAACTCCACCTCTATTGTACCAACTTCTATCAAAGATCACTATCTCTCCAGCACTTGGAAGATGCTCTATATATCTTTGAAAATACCATTGTGTTCTCTCTTTATCACTTGGTTTTTCTAAGGCAACCACTCTAGCTCCCCTTGGATTTAAGTGTTCTGTGATTCTTTTGATAGTGCCACCCTTCCCTGCAGCGTCTCTCCCTTCAAAAATCATTAGGATTTTTTCACCTGTCTCTTTTATATGATTTTGAAGTTTTAAAAGTTCTATCTGAAGTGAATTTAATTGTTTTTCATAATCTAGAGTCTCTTTTTTGACCCAGATTTGAACTTTTCCGTTTTTTTCTTTCATTTTTTTTCGTTCACGATCTTTTTTTTCTGAATCATGTTTTAGATTTTCATCTGTATCGATCTCTTCTCTATCTTTAAATTCATCCTTGATCAATTTTCTTTTAAAATGTGTTTCTGTTCCGCTCATCTTTGTATCCTTTATATCCTACTTTTAAAATCTTCATAGCCAAAATTCGTGATCACTTCAAATGTTCCATCTATTCTTTTAATCACGATTGATGGAAGATTGATCCCATTAAATGTTGTTGTTTTTACCATAGTATAGTGGATCATATCTTCAAATATGATCTTATCCCCTATTTTGATTGGTTGATCAAAACTATAATCCCCTATAATATCTCCAGCCAAACAAGTATTTCCACCAAATCTATAACTATACTTTTTCTCACTTGGATCTTTTGAAGCTCCTCGTATCTCCGCTTTATATGGCATAGCTAAAGTATCAGGCATATGGCACTCAGCACTTGCATCAAGAATAGCTATATCGATCCCATTATGCACTATATCAAGAACTGTTGCTTCAAGATATCCCGTTTGCCAACCTACAGCTTCACCTGGTTCTAGATAGATCTTAAGATGTGGATATTTTTCTCTTATCCCTTTTAAAAAAGTAATCAAGCCATCAACATCATAATCTTTTCTCGTGATATGGTGCCCACCACCAAAATTAAGCCAATGAAGATTTTTAAAATACTCACTAAAATTTGCTTCAAATTTTGTAAATACAGCTTCAAGTACATCAAAATTTTGCTCACACAATGCATGAAAGTGAAATCCACTAATCATAGATAAAGCATCAGGATAATTAGTAATCCCTTTTAAAAACTCTTCTTTTGTGATCCCAAGACGACTATATACACCACATGGATTGTAAAGATCAACCTCTACACTACTATATTCTGGATTGATTCTAAGACCCAAAGAGTTATGAGGTTGTACACTGTCTTTGTAAAGATCAAGTTGTGCAAACGAATTAAAAACTATATGATTTGAGATCTCACTTATTTTTGGAAACTCATTTGGTTTAAATGCAGGACTATAAGTATGCACTTCCCCTTTAAACTCTTCATATGCTAAAAGTGCCTCATTAAGACCACTTGCACAACACCCTTTTAGATATTTTCTACACAGATCAAATGAACTTTTTAACGAAAAACCTTTGAGTGCCAAAAGAATATTGACATCTGCTTCATCTTGGACACGCTTTAGAAGTTTGAGATTATTAAGAAGAAGTTGCTCTTCACAGACAAATGACGGGCTTGGTAAATTTGTAACTATTGATTGATTATTTTTCATGTGATTATTCTATCTAAAATTAATTAATCCTATTTTAGATAGAATCGCGATCTAACTAATTTTTTGTAATCAAATTGGAATTAAAAAACAAAGGGGAATAAATGAAACATTTTTTCAAAAGGATCTCAATTGGTGCTATCACAACTGCTGCTCTACTAGTTTTAAGTGGATGTGGTGATAAGGCGGAACAAAATACAAAAACCACCACAACACAACCAGCAGTCAAATGGAAACTTGCAATGAGTTGGCCAACAACACTAGAACCACTCTCTACACCACCTGCAAAATTAGCACAAATGGTAGAAGAGATGAGTGATGGGAAATTTATTATTGAAATACAAGGTGCAGAAAAACACAAAGCTCCACTTGAAATATTAGATATGGTAAAAAATAACCAATTTCAAATGGGTCACACTTCATCATATTATTTCAAAGGGAAATCGATCTCAACTGCACTCCTTACAACAGTTCCATTTGGAATGAATAGCACAGAACAATATGCTTGGTATTATTATGGTGGCGGTGAAGAACTTACAAAAAAAGTGTACGATCCATTTAAAGTTGATTGTTATCCAGGTGGAAATACTGGAGTTCAAATGGGTGGATGGTTTAAAAAAGAGATCAACACGCTCAATGATTTAAAAGGTCTTAAAATGAGGATACCAGGGATGGCTGGAGAGGTATTTTCTAATCTTGGTGTCGTTGTAACAAATATCGCTCCAGCTGATTTGTATACCTCACTAGATCGTGGAACTATTGACGCACTAGAATGGGTTGGGCCAGGGATGGATATCACTATGGGGTTTCATAAAATTGCACCATATTACTATACAGGTTGGCATGAACCAGCTAGCGAAATGCACTTTTTTATCAATCAAGCAGAATTTGCAAAACTTCCAAAATCGTATCAAACGATCTTAAAAACAGCAATGAGAGCAACTGCAGCTGATATGATGTATGACAACTTTGCAAAAAGTACAAATGCATGGCAACAAATGCAAAACACTTACCCAGTGATCAAGGTAAAAACTTTCCCTAAAGATGTTTTAAAAGCGATGAAAGCTTCAACAGATAAAGTATTAAATGACTATGCATCAAAAGATCCACTTTTTGAAGAGATTTTAACATCACAAAGAGAGTTTATGGCAAAAGCAAGAGTATGGACTAAAATATCTGAATATGACTATATTACAACTTCAGAGATGGTGAAATAGTTTGCTTACACTATTTTTTGAAAAATTCAATAAAACACTTGGAAATATCACAGCAGTACTTTTACTGCTGATGATGTTCAATGTTTTAGTTGATGTAGTTCTTCGGTATTTTTTTAGTTTTGGATCGATTGCGATGCAAGAGATGGAATGGCACCTATTTGCTGTGATGTTTTTACTTGGGATCAGTTATGCACTCCAAGATGAAGCACATGTAAGGGTTGATTTTATTTATGATAGGTTTAGCAAAAAAAGAAAAGCTATCATCAATATAATTGGTACACTTCTTTTTTTAATCCCTTTTGCACTTTTTATAATCAATGGGAGTTTAGAGTTTGTTTTGGATGCTTACAACTTTAATGAAATCAGTGAAAATCCAGGTGGACTCACTCATAGATGGATCATTAAAGCGATGATTCCACTATCTTTTATTGTTTTATTGCTTTCAAGTATAGGGTATATCTATAAAAATATAGCTATCTACAGAGGTGAAAAATGATAGGAATTGCTATGTTTTTTGCCTCTTTGGGGCTTTTAGCTATCGGTTATCCTGTAGCGTTTTCATTTGCAGCCGCTGCTTTGATATTTGGTTCGATCGCTGCTTTTAGCGAAGTTGCTCAATATGGTTTTACATTTACAAACTTTATCAGTGAATTTAACTCTATGTTTTCTATGATGCCACTTAGAATCTATTCGATCATGACAAATACGATGCTTATGGCGATCCCTCTTTTTATCTATATGGGGATAGTTTTAGAAAAATCAAAATTAGCATTAAAACTCCTTGAAGCTATGGGGACACTTTTTGGATCTGTACGAGGTGGAATTGCTATTAGCACTATTTTAGTTGGGGTTCTTTTAGCATCTTCTACAGGAGTTGTAGGAGCAAGTGTTGTAGCAATGGGTGTTATATCACTTCCTGTAATGCTTAAATATGGCTATAACAAACCCCTTGCTTGTGGGACCATATGTGCCAGTGGAACTTTAGGACAAATCATACCACCATCAATTATTTTGATCATTTTGGCTGATGTTTTTAAACTTCCTGTTGGGGATCTCTTTCAAGCTGCCATTATCCCATCAGTTGTTTTAGTATCTTTTTATATCATCTATATTTTAGTGATAGCATATGTAAAACCAGATATCGCTCCAGCGATGCCAAAAATCGATAATGAAACAAAAAAACGACAAATTATCAATGCCCTTCAAGCGATCCTTCCTCCTCTTGGATTGGTTTTTGTAGTGTTAGGCTCTATTTTTGCAGGGATAGCCACACCAACAGAATCAGCTTCAGTAGGAGCAGTAGGATCACTTATTTTAGCTGCTATGTATAAGGAATTTAGTTTTAAACTTATGATTGATAGCGCAAAAGAAACAGTAAAAATAACAGCGATGGTGTTTGCGATCCTTATTGGTGCAACTGCATTTTCTATGGTATTTATCTATACTGGAGCTGATGGGATAGTTGAAGCATTTATGACAAATCTTCCAGGTGAAAAATGGGGATTTATTATTCTTAGTATGCTTGCTATTTTTATTCTTGGATTTTTTATCGATTTTATTGAGATCAGCTATATTGTAGTACCGATCTTACTTCCTATCTCTCAAACTCTTGGACTTGATCCATTGTGGTTTGCTATTTTAATCGCCATGAATCTTCAAACATCATTTCTCACGCCTCCTTTTGGTTTTAGTTTGTTTTATCTTAAAGGTGTAGCAAAAGATATAGCTACGACAGATATCTACAAAGGAGTGATCCCTTTTATTTTGCTTCAATTATTAGTTCTTGTTGCATTAGTAATTTTCCCTCATTGGTTTGGATTTTAGATGATACGGCTTGGTTCAAACTCCCCTACTCGTGCTTTGATTTTACGATCACACAATATCCCATTTATTCAAAATGGTGGTAGTTTTGATGAGGATAGTATTCATGAAACTGATCCGATAGAGTTTGTAAAAATTGCAACACAAGGAAAATTTGATGAACTTTTTAGTAAATATGGTTATGAAGATATGCCATTACTCGTTGCTGATAGTGTAGTGACTTGCGAAGGGAAACTTTTAAGAAAAGCAAAAGACAAAGAGGATGCAAGGAGGATGATAGAGTTGCAAAGCGGGAACAAAACTTCCGTTGTCACTTGCATGATTTTCAAATCAAAAGAGAGCTATATCTTTGACATTTCAAAAACAACTTACCAATTTGCAAAGTTTAATACAGATGCAATTGATAAGTATATTGATAGCGGAGAGTGTATGGGGAAAGCTGGAGCCATAATGGTTGAGGGATTTTGCAAACCATATATTCAAAGCGTAGAGGGATATGAATCAACTGCTATGGGATTATGTGTAGAAAAATTAGTTCAATTTGTCACCAAATTAG
>CALMBI010000187.1 GCA_937860115.1 uncultured Arcobacter sp.
AGATATACAAAAATCAAGTATGATTATGCTGGATCAAATGCATTCTTTGGTGAAGATGGAGCACCTAAGGATTTAGTTGCAAATGCAGCCGCTGGGTATGATCCAGTAACAAAAGCTAGTGATCTTAGAGCATCTGTAAGTTATAGATTCTAAAATCTATTCTTACTCTTTTTAAAAGGTGGTGGCGATACCACCTTTTTTTATACCTTATTTTCTTTCATTATTACAATAACTTATTTTAGCCCTTTCTTTTTAGTATCTCTTAAGTGATTTTTTTCTACACTTCCATTTCCGACCGATGGTCAGTATTTCAAAACAAGAGGAAAAATGGAGAAAAAAGAGCTCAAAAAAAGGTATATCGCAAAATCATGCTGTGAACTTTTTTCAAAAAATGGCTTTGCAAATATTTCTGTAGCGACAATCGCACACAATGCAGGGGTAGGAAAAGGGACAATCTATGGTTATTTTGAAAAAAAAGAGGATATTATCCTTGAGCTTATGGAGTGTTTGCAAGAGGAGTATGATACAAATCTTACCCTCACCTCTCTTGAAGCAAAAACACCATACGAGCAACTTTTGGCACTCTTTGAGATATTTTTGAGTGATGATGAGAAACTCACCATGCAAAAAGATATCTACAAACAGTTTTTGATGGTCTCTTTTGTGAGTCCAACAGAAGCGATACTCCAGTATCATGAAAATTTACGAAACAAATATATACAAGTGATCGAAAAGATCTCACAACAATACAATGGAGCTTTGATATTTGATACTATCATAGGATTTTTTACAGTGAGTATCACGACAAACAACTATGATCTTAGATCAAATATAACAAACTATCTTAATCTTATAGGGGGAACACATTGAAAAAAGAACTACTCTTTTTGCTCACGACTAGCTCACTGTTTGCAGGGCAAGTTGGTTTCGAAGAGGTTTTAGAAAAAACACTTCAAAACAACAAAGAGCTCAAAGCAAAAAAACTCGATATCGACACAAGCAAAGTGAACGACCGAAATGCCAGAGGGTATGAACTTGGAAATCTTACCTTCAATGAAAATATAGCTAACACCAATAATGCCCTCAATGCTTTTGGTATGAAACTGATGAGTAGAGAGGCTACTTTTGGTGATTTTGGATTTGCAGAATTTGATATGACAGGTGCTACAAATCCACTTCCAGTTGCACCAAGTGCACTTAATCATCCAGATTCTCGAACAAACTACGAAACAAAACTCACTTATGAACTTCCTATTTTTACAGGATTTAAACTTCAAAGTGCAAAAGAGATGGCAAAGATCCAAGTCAAAGCAAATGAAGCAAAATACAATCATGACGAAAAACAACTCCAAATCGAAGTGCTTAAAGCTTATAATGGTGCAGTAGCTGCAAAATATTTTATCGATGCAGCTAATAAAGTCAAAAAAACTTCCTCATCGTTTGTCTATCTAGCTACTGAGATGTTTAAAGAGGGATATACAACCAATATAGATATAAAGCAAGCTGAAGTGTTTGATATGAAAGTAAACACAATGATTTTAGAATCAAAAAATCAGTTTTCACTTGCCCTAGCATATCTTAAATTTTTGGCAAATGATGAGTCTATCAGTGATGTCAATGAATTTAAATCAATAACAACCAATACAGAATCACTTGATAAACTCAAAGAAAGAGCACTATCAAATAGAAACGATCTTCAGTGGATGGAACTCAATACCAAAACAATGGCTACAAAAATAGATTTTGAAAAGAGTGCAAATTATCCTATGATTGGATCACATTTTGAGTATGGATATAATGATAATCAACTCAATAATATCAATGGAAACAAAGATTATTATACTTTGGCTGTTGGACTAGAATACAAAATTTTTGATGGTCTTACAACATCTTCAAATATAGAAAAAGCAAAAATCGACTATGCAAAAACAAAACACTATTTAGAATATATGAAAGATGGAATAGCTCTTAGTGTAGAAAAAGCACATCTTACTTGTAAATCAAAAGAAGCTATATTAGAAGAGAAGATCAAAGCACAAGATCTAGCTTCAGATATCGTAGAAAAATCAAAAGAGATGTACAAAAATCAACTTATCTCTATGAATGATCTTTTGATTCAAAGTGCAAATGAACAAAAAGCGATCACAGATGTGATCATGGCTAAATACGATGTGGCATTAGCATATGCTGAACTTCAACTCTCAATCGGTAATGATTTAAAATAAAGGACTAATCAATGATAAACAAATTATTAATACCAATACTTTTATCTTTAGCAACTTATGCAAGTGCACTAGAAGTAAGTGGAACGGTGATCTCTGATAATGAAAAATATATCACAAGTAGAAATATGGGATATGTAAAAAATGTCTATGTAAGAGAAGGTAGCTATGTCAAAACTGGTGATCGACTCTATGATATCGAAGCTGAAGATATAGGTCAAAAGAAGAATCAAGCAAATCTTCAAGTAAGTATGTATGAAACACAAATGAATTTTGTGAAAATAAATCTTGAAAGACATCAAAGATTGTATGAAAAAGGGCTTGTAGCTAAAGTACAAGTGGAGCAACTTGAAATGCAATACAAAAACCTATCAGATATGGTTGCTATCGCAAAATCACAAACGCAAGAGGTTGATAACCAAAATAAATACTTTTCTATCAAAGCTCCTAATAGTGGTGTGATCTCTAAAAGAATGTTAAAAGCTGGAGAGATGGCGATCCCTGGTATGCCTGCTATGGTACTCACAGACCTTGCTGATATCAAAATCCAAATTGAAGTAAATGAAGCTGATCTTGGAAAAGTAAAAGTAGGAAAAAAAATCAGATATGAGATTCCATCAGCTAACTACTCAGGAACTGGTGTAGTAAAATCTATTGTACCTAGTTTAAATCCTTTGACTCATACTTTTATCGTAAAGATTGGATTTAAAAAACCAAGTAGAGTTTACCCTGGAATGTATGCTAAAACATACGTGGAGTAATCTATGACAACTGAAGAATTAGAAAAACTACAAGTAAAAGATACAGCGGGGAAATTAGCTAAAAATTTTATCTACAATCCGCTTACTTCTGTTCTTGCTGCATTTTTGCTTATCATTGGATACCTTTCACTTCAAATTATGCCAAGAGAAGAGGATCCTCAGATCGCTATTAGTGGAGGAAGTATCATCGTTCCAGCGCCAGGACTAAGTTCTAAAGAGATAGAAAAACTGATCACTGAACCACTTGAACAAAAACTACGAGAAGTAAATGGAGTTGAACATATTTATAGTGTGAGCACTGATAATGTTGCTATTGTAAATGTAATGTATTATATTGGACAAAATAGAGAGATTTCAAATGTAAAACTTTATGATAAAGTGATGCAAAATATGGATCTTTTACCAAAAAGTGCAATGCAACCACTTATAAAACCACTTGATATTGATATTGATATCCCTATTGTAAATATCGCTTTTTATCAAAAAAATCAAAATATCGACTACAACACTTTTATCCAAACTATCGATGGTCTTAAAAAAGAGATCAATACAATCCAAAATATCTCTAAAACTGAACTTAAAGGGGAAAAAAGAGAACAATTTAATGTTGAAGTGGATCTCAATAAACTCAAAAGCTACAACTTATCACTTGGACAAATCGCAAATGGTATTAGTGCAATTGCTACAAGAGTACCATCTGTAAAAACAAAAACAAATGATAACCAACTTGTAGTGTTTGGGATCAAAAATGCTATCGAAACTATCGATGATGTGAACAATATCATGGTAGCTAACTACATGGGAAGTCCTATCTATCTAAGAGATGTAGCAAAAGTTACGCATGGTGTTGATCTACAAAATAAACAAAGTGCAAAAATGTATATGAAAGTAGATGATAGATTTATCTCTGTAGATCAAGTAACACTTACTATTGCAAAACTCGCAGGGACAAATGCAGTATTTGTTGCAAACGATGTTGAGGAGCTTCTAAAATCAAAAGAAGCTGAGTTAGAAAAAATGGGGATCGGTTTTAAAACGACTAGAAACTATGGTGAGAGAGCTGATGAAGCTGTAAACGAGCTTGTCCATCACCTTGTGATCACTATCATTATCATCGCTGTTATGCTTGTATTTTTCCTTGGATGGAAAGAATCTTTGATCGTAACTTTTACAGTACCTGCTATTTTAGCTGTGACATTATTTGTAGCATATCTTGGAGATCAAACGATCAATCGTATCACACTTTTTGCATTTTTACTTTCACTTGGACTTCTTGTAGATGCAGCGATAATCGTGATCGAAAATATCCATAGACATCTTCATACTCATGGAAGTGAACAGAGAGATATGGATGAGTTACTTGTAACAGCAACAGATGAGATCGGAGCACCTACAAATATTGCGACACTTGCTATCATTTTAACTATGGTACCTATGGCATTTGTTGGTGGAATGATGGGAGAATTTATGAAACCAATCCCTCTTAATGTCCCTGTTGCGCTTATCGCTTCACTTTTTGTAGCGTATATTTTTACACCATATTTGAGTAAAAAACTAATTAAGAAAAATGATGATGACGCACATCATCACAATCAAAATACTATGTACCAAGAAGAAAATATGGCGGAGGTAAAATAGATGTATACTCATCATAAAGCAAATAAATTTGAAACATTTATTCATAATATATTATTGAGTAAATCTAAGAAGTTGGTAGTTATAGCTACTACCCTCCTCTTTTTGGCTGGATCAGTGATGATGTTTCCAACTAAAATAGTTTTAGCAAAAATGCTTCCAGGAAAAAGTACTAATACTTTTACAGTCTATATAGATACACCTTCTGGAAGTAGTATAGCTCAAACCGAAAGTGTGGCATCTTGTATCTCAACTATCTTACAAAAAGAGAAAGAAGTTGT